>JAJRXL010000335.1 GCA_024276335.1 Bacteroidota bacterium | reverse complement strand
CGCCGGAGAGCGTCGCGCCTGTCGGAATAGGCCACGATTTTCAACGGGAAGTCACCTTCCGATTTCAGCGCGACGAGGGCTTCGTATTCACGGGTACCGATGCCCATGTCGTGCACTTGTGTAAGCCCATGAGCAATGCATTCGCGTGCGGCGGCGCGGTACATTTCCCGCAGCTCTTGTTCCGTCGGCTCCGGGATGATCGTGGTAACGAGATCTACGGCGTTGTCGATGAGGATACCGGTGGGACTGCCGTTGTTTCCGCGCAGGATTCTCCCCCCGTCGGGATCGGGCGTAGTTTCATCGATTCCGGCCAGCGCCAGCGCTCTGGAATTAACCCAGGCGGCGTGACCGTCCACCCGCTTGAGGATTACCGGGCGGTCGGGGCAGGCGGAATCGAGCATGGCGGCGGTAGGATAGGACGTGTTCTTCCAATCGTTCTGGTCCCAGCCCCGGCCCTGGAGCCAGATCGAGGAGGTTTCCCGGGCCGCGTCGGCCACCCGTTTCAGGATTTCCTCCGGCGAGCGAGTGCCGACGAGGTTGATCTCGCAATGGAGCCTGCCCAGGCCGAGGAGGTGGCAATGGGCGTCGATGAGGCCGGGGAGGACGCAGGCTCCGTCGAGGTCTATTTCCTCTCGGAATGCATACCTGTTCCGCAATTCGGCCGTGGTTCCCGCGGCCAGGATATTCCCATTCATGATAGCCATCGCTTCCACCTTGGCAAACGCGGAATCAACCGTGTAGATAGTTCCGTTGTACACGAGCACGTCGGCTTCGGGCCTGGGACTGCAGGAGGAAAAGGACATGAGGGCGAAGGTTATGGCAAGCAGGCACACGTTCGTTTGAGTGATCATACCAGGAATAACATAATGAGATTAGCCCGGGGACGCAATGGCCTGAAGGGTACTGGTGGGATGTAACTGGGGCTTCTGCGAGATAAAATAGTCCGGTGGGTTAGGTTTGCGATGTGAGGGGTGGAAGCGGCTATCGAGGAACGTCACGTTTTCCTGTCGTTCAGTTTTCAATGTCATCACGGACATAGCCACGATCCACATCCCGTCAAAACCTGCCAAACCCGCCTCTTGCGTCAATTACCTTGATTCTCTGATTCCGGGTTCGTAGGTTGTCACCGAGGGATGTTCATCGCGGAAACCACGATTTGAAAATAGAACGAAAGCAATGTATAGAGCCCACCTGAGATTCCCGGCCCTGAGGATCATGGCGCTGGTGCTGGTGTTCGCGACTTTCGGGCAACCTGCCTTTGCACAGTATTTCGGCAAAAACAAGGTTCAGTACAAGGACTTCAAGTGGTCGTATATCCAGTCGTCCCACTTCGACGTGTATTTTTCCCAAGACGGTTACACGGTTGCGGAGTTCACCGCCCTGACCGCGGAAACCGCCCTCGTTCACATCCAGAAGACGTTCCGGTTCCGCATCACCACGCGCATTCCCATCATCGTGTACAACTCGCACAACGATTTCCAGCAGACCAACGTGGTGCAGCCGTACCTGGAAGAGGGGATCGGTGGCGTGACGGAGCTGCTCAAGAACCGCGTGATTATTCCTTTCGAGGGAGATTACAAGAAATTCCGGCACGTCATCCGGCACGAGCTGGTTCACGCCGTTATCAACGAGATGTTCTACGGCGGATCCATCCAGAACATCGTCAGCAACAACATCCAGTTGCGCTTGCCCCTGTGGTTCAACGAAGGATTAGCCGAGTACACTGCCATGGACGGCTGGGACATCAACTCGGATATGTTCCTCCGCGACGCCACCGTCAACAACTACCTTCCTCCCATCAACTACCTCAGCGGGTATTTCGCCTACCGCGGTGGGCAGGCCCTGTGGAACTACATTGCCGAGAAATACGGCAAACCCAAGGTCGGAGAAATCCTGAACCGGGTGCGCACTACACGGAGCGTGGAGCAGGGGTTCAAATCCACCATCGGTCTCGACATGAAGGAGCTGAACAAGCGGTGGCAGAAAGCCATGAAAACGGAGTACTGGCCGGACATTGCCGACAAGAAATTTCCGGTGGACTACGCCAAGAAACTGACCGATCACCAGGAGATCGGCAACTTCTACAACACCAGCCCGGCCATAAGTCCGGACGGGGACCGGGTCGTGTTCATTTCGGATCGCGAGGCCTACTACAGCCTCTACGTCATGGAGTCGAACGGCAAGGACGTGGAACAACTCATCGAGGGCCAGCAGACGTCGGATTTCGAGGAGCTGAACCTGCTCACGCCGGGCCTGGCCTGGTCGCCGGACGGAAAGCGTGTCGCACTGTCTTCCAAGACCGGTGAATACGACGCCATCAGTATTATCGACGTGAAAACCGGCGAGTACAAGCTCCTGCCGATTCGCTACAACGACATCTCTTCGGTGGCCTGGTCGCCGGACGGTGAACGCATTGCCTTCGTTGCGCATGATCCCCACCAGGCGGACCTCTACGTGTATTACTTCAGCACCCAATCGGCGGAGCGATTGACGAACGATCCGTTCTACGACACCGATCCGCGCTGGAGCCCGGACGGGAAGACGCTCTACTTCGTTAGCGACCGGGGCGGTTTTTTCGGAAAGAATATTCCGCCGGGGTTCAAGATGTATGATTACTACTACGCGACGACCGACCTGTACGCTTTCGATCTCGCCTCCGGCGAAATCACGCGCCTGACGGAAACCGATGACGCGAGCGAAAGCTCTCCGGCTCCTGCGCCGGACGGCGAAAAGCTCCTTTTCATTTCCGACAAGAACGGCATCAACAACATCTACGTGCTCGAACTGAAAACGGGGCAGACGTACCCCATCACCAACAGCCTGTCCGCTGTGTACCAGCTTTCGCTTTCGCGCGACGGTAACAAGCTGGTCTTCGCCTCCCTGAGCGAAGCCGGATTCGACATTTACCTCCTGAAAGCCCCCTTGACACTGCCGAAGCTGGAGCCGTTGAAACCGACCCTCTTCCTGCAACGGTTGCAAAAGCAGCAGTTGGCTGCGCGGACGCCGGAACCCGTGGATACGACCTCGACGCCGGTAATTTCCTACGGCGAGGATATCGCCATCGAGTTCTCCCCCCCGGAGCCGGACACCCTGCCCGCAGCGACAACGATTTTTTCGAGAGAGCGCGAGGAACGCCGCAAGAAGATTTTCCCGGAGCGAGGCAACGTAAACGAGAAAGGCGAGTTCATCGTCAATTCCTACAAGCTCAGCTTTTCGCCCGACCTGATTTACGGCAACGCGGGCTATTCCACTTTTTACGGTGTGCTGGGAACGACCCAGATGGCGTTCAGCGACATGCTGGGAGATCACCAGATTTTCTTCCTCACCAACCTGCTCATTGACCTGAAGAACAGCGATTACGCCCTGGCCTACTATTACTTGAAAAACCGCATCGACTGGGGGATCCAGGGCTATCACAGCGCCCGGTTCATCATTTCGCCGTCGTCCTTCGGGCCCTGGGAAGTGCTGTACCGCTACCGGGACTTCGGCGGCGCGATCAGCGGCTCCTATCCCTTCGATCGCTTACGACGGATGGATTTCGGCCTCAACTGGATGAACCTGACGCGCGAGAACCTGGATGAGCCGTACGACCCTCCGCAGGAGTGGAGCCTGCTGCTGCCCCAGCTCAGCTACACCTTCGACAACTCCCTGTGGCGGTGGGGTTTTGCGCCCACGATCGGCACCCGCTACACCGTGGGCGTGCTGGCCTCGCCGAAGGTCTTTTCCAGGGGACTCGAGTTCATCACGTTGACCTTCGATTACCGCCATTACTTCCGCCTCGGCAAGGAGGTGTCGTGGGCAGTGCGGGGAGCGGGGGGAGGCAGTTTCGGACCGAACGCCCAGCGATTCTTCATCGGCGGCACGGAGAACTGGATCAACCGCCGGTTTTCCACGGGCTACATTCCCATCGAGAACGCCGAGGATTTCGCCTTTCTAACGCCCGGCCTGCCCCTGCGCGGCTACGATTACGCGGAGCGAATCGCTTCGAAGTACGTGCTGTTCAACACCGAGCTCAGGTTTCCCCTCGTCAAGTACTTCTTCGGCGGGGTGATGCAGTACCTGTTCCGGAACGTGTACGGAACCCTTTTCGCGGACATCGGCGCGGCGTTCAAGGACTTCTCGTCGTTCCGCGCCTACGCCCGCACCGAGACGGGAGAAGTGCGCGAGCAGAGCCTCCTGGCCGGAACCGGCTTCGGCGTGCGATTGTGGTTCCTCGGGTTTCCCCTCAAGATCGACGTGGCCTGGGCTTTCCACGGCAAGGATTTTTCCCCTCCACGGTATTACTTTTCCCTGGGCGCGGATTTTTGAGCCGCGCGGAACCGGACTTGGAGAGAAGAGAATGAAAGAACAGAACATCGTGGTGGTTGGCGCCACGGGGATTGTGGGGCGGACGCTGGTCCGCGTCCTGGAGGAAAGGCGATTCCCGACACGCGAGCTCCGCCTGGTCGCCGGTGCGCGGTCGGCGGGATGGGCATTGCCGTTCCGCGGGCGGGAAACCGGCGTCGCCGGGTTGCGCGAGGACGTGTTCGACGGAACCGACGTCGCGTTCTTTTGCGCGGGCGGCGACGTCAGCGGGGAATGGATTCCCCGCGTACGGGACCGCTGCCGCCTTGTTATCGATCTCAGCAGCGTCTTCCGTATGGAACCGGGCGTTCCTCTCGTGGTGCCGGAAGTGAACGGCGAAGATATCGACGCCTTCGGCTCGAACGTGATTGCCAACCCCAACTGCTCGACCGTGCCCCTCGTGATGGCGCTCAAACCCCTCCACGAGGCGTTCACGGTCCGCCGGGTGACGGTTTCCACCTACCAGGCCGTAAGCGGGGCCGGGCAACAGGGAATCGACCAACTGGAGCGGGAGCTGTGCGGCGAGGAGCACGGGACGATGAAGTTTCCGCATCCCATTGCCGACAATTGCCTGCCCCACGTGGACGTGTTCCTGGAAGACGGCTACACGAAGGAGGAACACAAGGTCATCAACGAAGTGCGGAAAATCCTCCACGACGATTCTATTCGCGTGGCTCCCACGTGCGTGCGCGTGCCGGTACACAACTGCCATTCCGAGTCCGTCAATATCGAGCTCGAAAACCCCGCCTCCCTCGCGGACGTGCGGGAGTTGCTGGCCGCGACGCCCGGCGTAATCGTGCAGGATGACCCGGGGCGCGATCTCTATCCCCTAGCCCGCGTCGCGAGCGGAAGGGACGAGGTGTTCGTCGGTCGCCTGCGCGTGGACCCCTCGGTGGAGCACGGCATTGCCCTGTGGATCGTGTCGGACAACCTGCGCAAGGGAGCGGGCACGAACGCCGTGCAGGTCGCGGAACGGTGGCTGAAAAACGTGGATGATTGAGAGATCGTACAGCAAGTAACTCTTTCCGAATCAGAGCGGGGAAGTCTCATGAGCCGACTGGTATTCGATATCGAAACATCGGGCTATCCTTTCGAATCCCTGGACACGGAGCGCCAGGAATACCTCCTGAAGTTCGCCGAAACGGAGGAAGAGCGCGAGGAGGCCATCCAGAAGATCAATCTCTATCCCTACACGGCCCAGGTGGCCTGCATCGGGATGCTGAACGTGGATTCCCTCAAGGGCGAAGTGCTGGTGAACGCGCCCGGCGCCGAGCCGTGGGAGTCCGAAGACGGGACGGTCCAGTTCGTTCCCGGCAGCGAGGAGGAAGTCCTCGGGAAGTTCTGGGAGCGGGTGCGGCAATACGACCAGCTCATTTCGTTCAACGGGCGCGGCTTCGACGGTCCTTTCCTGCACATCCGGTCCATGATGCTGCGCATCAGGGCTTCGCGCAACCTGGTGCCGTACCGCTACGACGCCAAGGTGCACTGCGATCTGCTCGACCAGATGATGTTCTACGGCGCAACCTCGCGCCGATTTTCGCTGGATTTCGTGTGCACCTCGTTCGGCATCGAGAGCCCCAAGCGGCAGGGCGTAACCGGCCTGGACGTCAACGATCTCTTTCGCGCGGGGAAGTTCCGGGAAATCGCGGAGTACAACCTGCGCGACCTGTACGCGACGCGGGAGCTGTACCTGCGCTGGGAAGCCTCCATGCCGGAGTGACGGCGGCCCGCCTTGCCCGCCACCTGGAGTTTGTCATTAAGCTGTCCGCGCACTCTCCTGCAACCGCTTTCCGGGCCAACGGAACATAGAGAAGGGATCCCCCTGGCGGGGAGCGCCGTTGTCCTTGAACGAAACACCCCGCTTTCGTAGCTTGAACATGAGATAAACGAATTTGCACATAACCACGACGCATAGCGCATGTCCCTGATCCCCGACCACATCCAAAGCCTGCTTCCGTACCGACCGGGAAAACCCATCGACGAAGTCCGGAGGGCGCTGGGCCTGGAGCATGTGATAAAACTTGCTTCCAACGAGAACCCGCGCGGGCCGTCACCACGGGCCGTCGCCGCTATTCGCGGAGCGCTGGACGAGATCCACTACTACCCCAACGGGGGTTACGACCTTCGCTGCGCCCTGGCCGAACGCTTCAACGTCAACCTGGAGAACGTCATTGCCGGGCACGGCTCCGAGGGACTCCTGGGCATTCTCCTGCGCACGGTGCTGGACGACGGCGATGAGATGGTCACCTGCCGGGGCACGTTCGTGGGATTCATCGTCCTGGCCCGGGCCAGCGGCAAGACGCTGAAACTGGCGCCCCTCGATAAATACCGGTTCGATCTCGAGGCCGTCCTGGACCTGGTGACACCGCGCACGAAGCTCATCTACCTTGCCAACCCCAACAACCCAACGGGAACGGCGTTCACGGCGCCGGAGTTCGAGCGGTTCATGGAACGAGTGCCGCCTGACGTGCTGGTGGTGATGGATGAAGCGTACTTCGAGTACGCCGTGCGGCACCCGGATTACCCCGATTCGCTGAAGTACCGGTTCGACAACGTGGTGACGTTCAGGACGTTTTCGAAAGCCTACGGCCTGGCGGGCGTGCGCATCGGGTACGCGTTCGGGCACGAATGGATCATCGGGAACATGCTGAAGGTGAAGTTCCCCTTCGAGCCGAATTCCCTAGCACAGGCAGCCGCCCTGGCCGCCCTCGACGATGAGGAATTCCTCCGGGAGACGGTGGAAATGAACGCGCGGGGACTTTCGGCGCTGATCGAAGGATTCACCGGCCTGGGCCTGGAAGTCCTGCCCAGCCTTGCCAATTTCGTCATGCTGCCCCTGGCCGACGAGCGGGAAGTCGGTCGCCTGTACGACGCCGTCCTGCGCAAGGGCATCGTGACGCGCCCCCTGGCGGGCTTTGGGTTTCCGCGTG
>JAJRXL010000334.1 GCA_024276335.1 Bacteroidota bacterium | reverse complement strand
TCATCACCGGCCAGGTGCTTCACGTGGACGGCGGGAAAAGCATCGGGGCGACGGTTTATTGATTCAAGAGACACTGGTTTCGAGGAGGATGTGAAATGCATAGGGATTTTCGAGAAGAGACGGAGCGGAAAGTGGAACCGGCCGTGACGGAGGCCGTGAAGAAGCGTTCCATGATGGAGGTCGAGATGATCGTCAACGGCGTTTCCCGTCGCCTGCTCGTCGATCCGTTCGAGTCGTTGCTTTACACGTTACGGGAACGATTGAACCTGACCGGGACGAAGGAAGGGTGCGACCAGGGAACATGCGGCGCGTGTACCGTGCTCCTGGACGACGTCCCGGTGCTGAGCTGCCTGACGCCGGTGGCGCGGTGTTCAAGCCGCCGCGTCACGACCATCGAGGGGCTGGCGGAAAACGGAGAACTGCACCCGGTACAAAAGCACATGGTGGAAACCGGCGGTATCCAGTGCGGCTTCTGCACGCCGGGCATGGTGATGACAGCAGTCGCGTTTCTCCGGGAAAAACCGCGCCCCGATGAACGGGAAATCAGGGAGGCTATCTCGGGAAACCTGTGCCGCTGTACCGGGTACGCCAAGATTGTCGAGGCTATCTCCAGGGCGGCGGAGGAGATGCAATCATGACCAGGGTTGTAGGGAAGGGTATTCCATATATTGACGCCCGAAAGAAAGCGACCGGGCAGGCCATGTTCGCGGACGACTACAAGTTCCCGAACATGTTGTACGTGAAGTTCCTTCGCAGTCCGCACCCGCACGCGCGCATCGTGTCCATCGATACGTCGAGAGCGGAGGCTCATCCGGGTGTTCGGGCGGTGGCAATCGGGCGCGACCTGCCGCTGGGGTTCGGCGTCCTGCCTGTCAGCCCGGACGAGACGGCCATGGCGGTGGAGAAGGTTCGATATGCTGGCGAAATCGTCGCTGCGGTGGCGGGGGAAACCGAGGAAGCGGCGCTCGAGGGTGTGCGCCTGGTTGAAGTCCGCTACGAGCCAATTCGGGCGTTCCTGGAACCGGAAGATTCGCTCACCGAATGTGCACCCGAAGAACAAATTCACGAACATTGCAAGAACGGCACGAATATCCACAAGATCGCGTCCCTGCGCTTCAATGATCCCGAGGCGGCATTGGAGGAAGCGCCTCATGTCCGCACGCTGAAGTTCCGGTTCGCGGGTGTGACGCACGCCTTCACCGAACCCATGGCGACCGTGGCGACGTGGAACGAGGACGACGGCCTGGTCGTCATCAGCGCCACGCAGGTTCCCCATTACCTGCATCGAACGCTTTCAAAGATACTCGGCCTCCCGCTGCATCGCATCCGGGTCATCAAACCTGCGCTGGGAGGCGGTTTCGGAGGAAAGAGCGACCCCTTTCCCCACGAATTGATCACGGCCCACCTGGCCATGAAAACCGGCCGGCCGGTCAAGTGCCGGTTTTCTCGCGAAGAGGTCTTTCTGAACAACCACGGTCGACATCCCACGGACATGACGATTTCCGTGGGTTGCGACGACGACGGGAAAATCCAGGCCTTGAACGCAGACATCGTGATCGACGGCGGGGCATTCGGGAGTTTCGGCGTTGTTACGACGTACTATAACGGCGTCCTTCTCCAGGGGCCGTACCGCATCGACAGGTTCGGCTTCCGCACGCGGCGCGTGTACACGAACAAGCCACAGTGCGGGGCAATGCGTGGGCACGGCGCCGTCAATCCCCGGTATGCCATGGAAGTAACGCTCGATGTCCTGGCCCATGACCTGCGTATCGATCCCTGCGATCTGCGCCTCGGGAATTTCCTGCCCTCCAACACACTGACGGTCGGGCAATTGCGTATTACGAGCAACGGCGTGAAGGATTGCCTGCTCGCCGTGCGCGAGCGCTCGGATTGGGATCGGCGTTACGGCAAGCTGCCGTTCGGCCGCGGCCTGGGAGTTGCCTGCGGGTTTTACATCAGCGGTAGCGCGCTTCCCATCATTTGGAACCGGTATCCGCAGACGGTGGTCCATCTCAAGCTGGATTTCGACGGCGGCGTGGTCGTGTATAGCGGTGCCAGCGACATCGGCCAGGGAAGCGATACCGTTCTTGCCCAGGTCGTCGCGGAAACATTGGGTCTGCCCCTGGAGCGTGTCCACGTCAAGGCTGCAGACACCCGGCACACGCCGGTGGATCTCGGGAGTTATTCCAGCCGGGTCACGTTCATGGTCGGAAACGCGGCGCTGAAGGCGGCGGAAAAAATGAAGGCGGAAATATCCAGGGCAGTGGCGCGGGAAAAGAAGGTGCCGGAAGACACGATCATGTTTACCAACGGGCGTGTTGTTTCAGAGGACGGCGGTCTCGATTTGAGCTGGGACGACGGCGTGGAAATCGCGCTTGCCGGACGGGGAGCACTGGCAACGAGCGGGTGGTACATCTCGCCGAAACTCGGCGGCGATTTCAAGGGCGCGGGAGCCGGGCTCAGTCCGTCGTACAGTTTCGGGGCATTCATCAGCGAAGTGGAAGTGAATCCGGCCACCGGGCATGTCCGGGTCGTGAAGGTCTGGGGAGCGCACGATTGCGGCCGGGCCCTGAACCCCAAGGCGGTGGAGGGGCAGATCGAAGGATGCATCCACATGGGACTTGGACAGGCGTTGAGCGAGGAAATGCGATACAACGCCGGACATCTTCTCAACAGCAATTTCACGGATTACCGGATCCCGACAGCGCTCGACACGCCGGAAATGGATATCACCATCGTGGAATCGAACGATCCGGAGGGACCGTTCGGCGCGAAGGAAGCGGGAGAAGGACCAATTCACCCGGTGCTGCCGTCCATTGGCAACGCCGTCTTCGATGCGGTGGGCGTGCGAATGTACGAACTGCCCATCACGCCGGACAAAGTCCTGGCCGCCTTGAAAGCACGGAAGAATGCTGAACAGGAGCAGGTATCATGAAGAATGATTCGCCAAGGGAAGAAATCGCTGAGCGCTCATACGTCGTGGTGACGACGGTGGAGGAAGCGGTTGCCAGGGCGCGGGAACTGCGCGGGGATTACCAGTACGTCGCGGGCGGGACGGACCTGGAGGTTCACCGGCGCCAGGAACTGGTCGCCGAGCATCACGTCATTGATCTGACCGCGATCAAGGAGTTGCACGCCATTAGTATTGACGGGGAAGAGCTTTCCATCGGGGCGCTGGTCACGCTCGACGAGATCATATCCGATGTCGTAGTAAGGGAAAGAGTCCCGTTGCTGGCCACAGCGGCCCGCTCCGTCGCGACGCCGGTTATCCGCAAAAGCGCGACCGTGGGCGGCAACTTGCTCGTCAAGAACCGGTGCACGTTTTACGACCAATCCGGGAGCTGGCGCTCCTCGATCGGTTCCTGCCTGCGCGACAACGGCGACATCTGCCAGGTGGTGGGAACGGATGCCGGGTGCTACTCCCGGAACGTCTCGGACATGGCGGCGGCGTTCATCGCGCTTGGCGCGACTATCGTCGTCCGTGACCAGAAGGGGGAGAAGCGTTATGACCTCACGGCGTTGTATTCCGGTGACGGCATCCGCAATCACAATCTCCTGGAGAATGACGGTATCATTCTGCGCGTCCAGGTTCCGATCAAACCGGTGGCTTCGTGGTATCGCAAGTTGCGATTACGGGAGAGCCTTGACTTTACTTCTTGTACCGTGGCAGCCGCCGTCGATGAACGCAATTACATCCGCGTTTGCATTAATGGAGTTTCCATGGCGCCCGTGCTCATCGAGGGCGACTTGGCCGAGCTTTCCCTGGAAGAACTGCACCGCCGGGCGCGAAGGAGCTGCCAAACGGTTGACAATGACCTCCTTCCCCTGAAGTACCGGCGCGAGATGATCCATATCTACCTCGAGGAATGGTGGGGTTCAATTCACGTGGACGCGTAGGAAAAGCGGGGTTATCATTTTAATCTATAATGAAAAGGATCCACGAAACGGCGAACGTCATTGGTCGGCTCACTATGAGGCTAATCCTTCATCGATTAAACTTGATTACCCATGTGTCTGATTGTTCTTGCTTTGGACAGGCATCCGGATTACCGCTTGATCTTTGCCGCAAATCGAGACGAGTTTCATGACCGCCCCACCGCGCCCGCGGATTTCTGGGATGAGTATCCCCATCTCCTGGCAGGCAAAGACCTCAAGGCCGGGGGAAGCTGGATGGGCATCACGAAGTCCGGGCGCTTCGCCGCTATTACTAATTTCCGCGACCTGACGTCGATAAAGGACCAGGCCCCGTCACGGGGAGAAATCGTGACCGCTTTCCTGCTGGGGGACGAGACACCGGAAGCGTTTCTTCGTGCGCTCCGGATCAAAGGGCGCCAGTACAATGGGTTCAACCTGATTGTCGGGGACGCGGATTCGTTCTGGTACTATTCCAACGTGAACGACCTCCCGACCTGCCTCGCGCCCGGGATATACGGATTGAGCAACCATCTCATCGATACAACCTGGCCCAAGATCCGCAGGGCGAAGACATCCTTCGAGGGAATCCTCCGAGAGGAAAGCGCCTCGCTCGTCGAAAACCTTTTCACACTCCTTTCCAACCGCACCGTTGCGCCTGACGACCAGCTCCCCGACACCGGTGTTGGCACGGACTGGGAGCGTCTTCTTTCTCCCATCTTCATTACCAGTCCGACGTACGGTACGCGTTCCTCGACGGTTGTAACGATCGACCGCTGGGGTGAAGCGCGGTTCATAGAACGAACGTGGACGATCGATGGAGAGCTCGAAAAAGAAGCGGCGTTCACGTTTATACTGTCCGCGCAGTCGTAAACGTTCGGTAAACTCTTGTACTTCCAAGTTGGTGCATGGAGCGAGTCAAGACTCGTCGCCACTGTGCCCGGAGATCAGCGTATCATTTGAGAGAATTCAGACGTAGCGCCGGGGAACCCGCGTGCTGATACCGGTGAGGATTTCGTATGGCGAGGTTGCGATCAGTTCCGCCAATTCCTCGCAGGAGATGGTTTCGTTTTCCTGCGAGCCGATAAGGACGACTTCGTCGCCGTTGTACGCGGAATCGCGACCGATATCGACCATGAGCTGATCCATTGAAATATTGCCGACGATGGGATAGCGCCGTCCGTGAATGAGCACCGATGCCGTGTTGGAAAGGCCGCGGCGGTACCCGTCGCCGTATCCTACGGGCATGGTGATGATGCGTGTATCGTCAGTCGCTTTCCACGCACCGTCGTAACCGACAGGCGCGCCGGCTTTGACTACCTTGAAATACACGACCCTGGTCTTCAATGACAGGACCGGCATCAGCGGAATGGATTTCTTTGTCTCGCGGGAAGGGTACACACCGTACATCATGATCCCCGGGCGCACCATGTCGAGGATCGCATCGGGGTGTTGCAGG
>JAJRXL010000333.1 GCA_024276335.1 Bacteroidota bacterium | reverse complement strand
CGATTAACGGCGCCATAACGTAAAAAGCGACGGCAATGAATGTTGAAAACACAGCCAGGTAAAGCGACGCTTTTCTATACAGCAGACGCGCTCTCTCCCTGTCGGCTTTTATCAGGGTTCCGATCATGGGGTATAGCAGGGTACCCGATGCGCCGATAAAAAACAGGGATGACACGATAAGCTTGGAAGCGGCCGCGTAAAATCCCACATCGATTCTACTGGCAACGAGCCAGGACAAAATAATGACATCCAGTCGCTGCATGGCAAAATGCGCCCCGTTGAGAAGCAGGAAAGGGAATCCCATCCAGACGAGCCGTTTCATAACGGCAGGATCGGGCCTCCATCGAACTTTCGTGTGAAAGCGTGACGCCCATGCCTTGCCGAGAATATATTTCACAATTGCAATCACGGAGCTCGCCGCCACTAACGCCACGATGCCCTGATGTAGGATGATCACAACTGTCACCGAAACTGCATATACGAGCATGCAAACAATCTCGATGACAGCGAAAGGATACAAGATGGACTTTGCACTGAGGATGGTGTTATACGTGTTGGCTAACCCGCTGAAAAACGGACCGATACTTCCAATAACCAATGCCACCAGGAGGATGCCGGGATACCCCGATGCCTCGCCCGTTAAAAATATCAACCCTATAATGATGAGACCCGCAACAACTTGAAGCGCAAAAAAATTATCCAGGTAACTCTGCGCCCGCGATTCATCCTGGCTCACTTCCTTTATGACGAAATTCGTGACACCCAGGTCGGTGAATGCCGTGAATATCCCAATGATATTCATGACCACGGCGTATGCGCCAAGTATCTCCGCTCCCAACTCCCGCGCCAGGTATATGGAGACCCATATGCCCACGAAGCGGTAAAGGACCCTCGAGACAGTCAGGCTCCAAATGTTCTTTCCCAGGTGTTGTAGAACGCGTTCCATCATCTGGCCGGATTCATCTTCCTTATTCTGCCTCCCAGTGCGACCAGGAAAGCCATCAGCGGTTTGTACACGTAGAGATACACGGAGTATGAAAGTCGCGCCAACAAAACGAGAAAAGGCGATACGTTTTTGTACTTTCGATAGTACAACATGTCGTTCCGAAACCTGGTCCACTCGATGTATCTCTCGCGGAAAAACGCGCCGGTTGCATTTCCGGGCTCGTGCCGGATACTAACTTTCCCGCAGTAATAATTCCTGTATCCCCGTTGCATCAGTTTTTCCGAAATGATCTGTTCTTCGGCAAAGAGAAACGTGTCTTCATCAAAACCGCCTACTTCATCAAACACCCTGCTTCGAAACAACAGGAAACATCCCATGAGCCGATAGACGTATCCTTCCACGATGCCTGTAATGACATCGGATACCAACGTGCTCTGAAAATACTTTCCAAAGAGAACGTAGATGACCGGGTAAAACAAGAAGGCTATATATCGCCTGTAGATGGATTGGTACTTGAACGGCCCTTGCCATGTAGCCGTATCGCCTATGATGTGCGGGCCGATGACCCCTATGTCCTTGTTCTCCTCGATCTTTTGTAGCAGCGTTCGAAAGAGGTCATTTGACAGGAACTCCACGTCGTTGCCACAGACAAGAAACACGTCACTCTTGTAGAGAGGCTCCCCGATTGCAAATGCTCGGTTGTTGCCTTTTGCATATCCCTGGTTTTCATTGTTGAAAACATAGATGATTGTATCGCTTGCTTTTACCGCGGTTTTTTCCCCTTCCCCATTTTGAATATCAATAACTCGCAGTGAGGGAAACAGTAGGTTCAACTCATCTTGAATTCCGGCTTTTTCCTCCCCGGTGTAACGTTCGTAATTATCCACGACCACGATACGATAATCCAGTCCTTCATCGTTGAACCGAAGTATCGCATGTTGCAGAAAATCTCTCGTTTGCTCGTGCTGACGGTATGTGACAACCGATACCAGGATGCGAACCACGCTAGCCTCCATTACTTCTTTCCTTCCGGCCATCTCTCCATGCTTTGGGTTGGAGATGTATCTCGGCGTCCTTCGGCGCAACGGTACAATATGATACCACGGTCCACATAGGATCCTGCCGCACAGAGACCGTTATTGCTGTTCAATCGGAGGACTCTCTGGAGGTCGAGTCGATGCTCTGGATTTTATTGAAGTGAAATAATCCGTGAGGAGGATATAGGAAACCGCGAAGAGGGTGCTGAAGAACACCGTGAGGATCATCCATAGCGCACGCCTGGGAGAAGAGCGCATCAAGGGAGGAATCGCTTCGTCGAGCACCTGGATGGTTGGCGTATTCCGCCCTTCTTTGACCCGGTCCTGGTAGTATTGTTGGTTCAGGTAAATAATCACCTGCTCGAGCACCTTGACTCTCCGCAGCAAATTCGCAAGATCGCGGGCTACAACGGGTATCTCGGAAAAAGGAATATAGAAGTCGTCGCCAAGTTTATCCGCGCCGGAACTCAGAGCTTTATACTGGGCAATTAACTGTTCGACTTGCGATTCCAATTCTTCCACCACCGGGCTACTGGCTGCAAAATCCTTTTTCCGTACTCCGAGTTCAACGCGAGCTTTCAGTATCTGGCTTTTGAGCTGCGCCGCACTCTGGAGCGCTGCTTCCAACTGCTTTTCCACGAACAGTGCTTTATGCTCTTCCTGGTACCGTACCATCCGGTTATACGCGCTGTCGAGATCCGCCTGCGTGCGCTCGATTTCCTTCTCGATAAACATCCTGGAGACCTTTGCCCTGGTGATCAGCTTTTCCCTGTTCACACGATCCAGCCAATACACGTACTGGTTTGCCAAATCGGCGGCAAGTCGCTTTGTCGAATCGATTTCGTTATCCGTGGGAAAATAGCCGGTGCTCAGTTTCACCGTAACATTAATGATGCCGTCCTTGGTAGCCTCGACATCGGTTAATTGTTGTAGTGGTTTAATCGCGTAACGATACGATTGATCCTCCGGAACGCCGAAATAGGACGCAAGGTTGTTATGAACGATAAGGCTTTCCGCAACGGTTCTGCTTTTAAGCACTCGGACGTAAAGATCCGCCGGGCGGCCGCCCAGCCCAAGCGTCGAACCGATATCCATGAAGGGCAAAGCATTTCCTCCACCCGCAAGCAGAGAACTCAACCCCATCTTGCCGCTTTCCGGTGGCACCGGGATGACCGTTACCTGTGCTTCGTAACGTTGTGGCATGATGAAAACGTAGATCAGCATTACGATGGATGCAACACCTGTAATCCGGTATACCGTACGGCGGCGTTTCCACACCAGACGCGCCAGTGCGCGGTAATGTTCAACTTCATAAACCGGGGAGGAGCCTGTGTTCTGCGATTTCATCTTTCTCAATCAACGACTAACAGCAATAATAATCCCGACAATTCCGGCAAGTTGCGACATGACGCCAAGAGTGGTCAGAGCAATATCCCAGAAACGGACTTCAGGAACTTCGGGAACCCAGATCGTGTCGCCAGGCTCCAGCTCATAGCTATCGAGCTCATCGGCATCAACCAATTCTCCCGTCCGTGCCTTGACAATACGAACATCCCCTTCGTTGGATCTCCAGCCGAATCCCCCGGCAGCAGTAACGTAATCCAGGTAATTCCAGTCCGGGTTGTAGATCACGTTACCGGGACTGTTCACCTGGCCGATGATACTGATATAGTTCTTCTTTTTCGGAATTTCAATGACGTCGCCATCCCGAAGAATAATATCCTCCGAGGTATCTCCGAGAACGAACAGTTTCTTGAAATCCACCACCATCTGTCCCCGCCGTTCCCGGGATCGGGCTTTGAAATACTCGTATTCATCCTCGCGCATGTCAGCAGGGGACATTTTTTTCAACCTTTCGTACTCGCGGTCCCGTTCGATTTCCGATCCCCGCCTGGTCACGGTCGCTTCCTCCAAAGAGGCATCCTCCGTAAACCCGCCGGCACGTTGAATAATGGCGCTAAGCTTGGCGCCACCGATCTCAACCGCGTAAGCGCCGGCGTATTTTACTTCACCGTATAAATACACCAACCTTCTGAAATGATACTTGGGAAATGCGCGAACCAGAACCAGGTCTCCCGGTTTCAGTTCGATGTTCTGGGATTTGTTGTCCGGGTAGTCTGTCAGATCGAGAAAAAGTCGGTAGGTGGAAATGTTGTCTTCCTTGAATCGCACCAATTCGACACTATCGAGAAAAGCAGAAGCCCGGAATCCCTGGCACACGTCAATGGCATCAAACAATCGCTCACCCGGGACGTAATCTATCCAGCCTTCCTTACCAACTGCCCCCAGCACTCCTACCATCTGGTCACGCGGAGGGAAATAAATAACGTCGCCACCGGTCACGAATGGGTTGCCCGTCAGATCACCCAAACGGTAATATCGAAGCAGATCGGCGGTCTCGACTTTTCCGTTCAAGCGCCGAATAACGATATTGCGCAAGCTGGTTGTGTCCGGTATAATCCCGCCAATCCGTTCCAGGGTTTCGGATACACGCGCCGATGCCGGTAAAAGAACGACCCCCGGGTACCTGACAGCGCCAGCCACCGTCACTTTGACCTTTCGAGCCCTGGCCAGGCTTACCAGTATTTCCGCCTTGGGGACGTTTCTTCGGATTTGGCGTTTGATTACTTCTCGGACCTCCCGCAACGTTAAATCACGGACATATATCTTGCCGAGATTGGGAATGATGATCGCTCCATCGGAATTGACGACGGACTTGTATGAATAATACTGCGTCCCGAAGATGCTGATCGCCAATTGATCCGCCGGGCCGACCACGTAAGTAGAATCCACGACCGGGATTTCCAACGCCCCTTCTTTTTCTTCCTCCGTCAGGTTCTGCGCCTGCTTTCGCAACTGATTTTCTTTCAGAACATCGGATTCAGATTGGCTGAACAACCTCGCCTGGCAAAGGACGAAGATGAGAAGCATTACGAGAGAGCACTCTCGCAATAAACAGGCCTTTTCATTCACGGCAATCCCTTCCCATGTGCAGCATGTTGTATTTGAAAATATTCACGGACGGAAGTACCGAAGCTTCGTGGCTACTCCAACAATAAGCAGCATGCACAGCGCGATGCCAAGGAATACACTGGTTTCGCCTTCCAACGAGACCAGGACGCCGAGTGTCCCGAATGCACCGCTCCAGGCGTATAAAGTGAGCACGGCGTGTTTCTGGTCCATTCCCATCATATCGACAAGGCGATGATGGATATGGAGGCGATCAGCCCGGAACAGGTGCCGTTTGTGCGCGGCACGACGCAGAATGGTTAATACCATATCAAAGAGAGGTATTCCAAGGACGATCACTTGGGATAATAAGCTCTCTGGCCGGTGTTGGAATTCAACGTGGTGAATCATGAGAACGGAAAGGATGAAGCCCAAAAACAGGCTCCCGGTGTCGCCCATGAAGATTTTCGCAGGATGGAAATTGAAATACAGGAATGCGAGGGTAACGGAAACGATGGTGGTCGCTAAAAATCCTCCCCCCACGTCTCCATGAATAATTGCGAGAATGGCCAGGAACCCGGCTGCGATGGCGACGATTCCCGCTGCCAGGCCATCCAGTCCATCAATCAAGTTGATGGCATTGCATAAGGCGGAAACCCACAGAATAGTGAATGGCACGGACAGCCAACCAAGTTCAATCGGTCCCCAGAACAACGTCGGGATACTTCTGATTTGCATTCCCGCCAGCACGAGCAGACCGCCGACAGCGACCTGGACCGAAAACTTCTGGATGAAATTCAGACCTTGTAAATCATCGAACAGGCCCGCCAGGAGAAGGATGATCGATGCCAGTACCAACCACGGCATGACAGGCAGGAATATCCGCCCAACCTCGTCGTTGATGGCCATGGCCAGGCTCATGGTCAGGAACAAGGATAGGATAAATGATACCCCGCCAATATTCGGGATACGTTCCTGGTTTACCCGGCGTGGGGAGGGTGAATCATAAAAACCGAACCTTTTAGCCAGATTGCGCACAAAGGGTGTGATAACCAGCGTTGCGGCAAATCCAATGGTAAACGTCAACAATAAACTTACCAGTAAAGGATCGGGAATAAGTGTTCGAATGAAAATCATTGAGAGGAAAACCGCCTTCGAACGTTTTAAATCACAACGACGATATGTACCGAGGGCGGGACTTGAACCCGCACGCCCTTGAAAGGACCCGAGATTTTAAGTCTCGTGCGTCTACCAATTCCGCCACCCCGGCCTGGGTTCGTTGTATTTCGATGCTGTGAACAAGATGTGTGCTTCCTTTTCGTGAGGCGACGGGCGGATTCGAACCGCCGAATAACGCTTTTGCAGAGCGCTCCCTTAACCACTTGGGTACGTCGCCAGAGCAAGAACTAAGATAGTTACTAGAGTTCCAAAAATCAAAGATTATTTAAAACACCCGACGTTCCGGGAGCAGCGCGATGTGCTCATTCTCACCCACTATTTCGCGCTTCCCGGCAACCTGTCTGTCCCGATTCCGTTCATCGAATTTGAATTATTCTCAACTTTCAGTATCCTTTCGCGTGTAGATAACTGAATCTCGTGCATATTCACACCCGTCGCTGTTCTTCTTGGATTCCCCCGCACAACATCATTCTGCCAAACCGTCTACCTCTACGCCTCGGAAAACCTTTAACGGAAACAACTTCGAGAGCGTTCTGAAGGTAGTCCTCGTCCTGTTGCTCATCGTTGGCAGTTTCTCTCAAATCGAAAACGGCCTGGCGGACAACGGTGATTATTCGAGGGTGATGACCTGGATTTCTTCCGGGCCTCTCGGGTTTTCACAAAACTGGCCACCGGCGGGTACTCCCGAATACCGGGACCGCTTTTTCAATTACTGGCTCCCGTACTGGAAGCTCGATTTCCCGTTACACTCCCGGTGGGTCACCTCGGTGCTGCTCCTTTGGGTCCCGGGCGTCCTGCTGAATATGCTGCTGGTCTCTCCGACCATCCTGTGGCTGCCCATGCTTTCAATAGCGCCGCGATTACTGAGCATCGCCATGCTCCTCGCGCTGTTCCGATGGATCGACAATCACACGTCGTCTTACCGGGCTTTGCTCTATCTAACTATAGGTCTTCCGTATATCTTCATTGCAATCAACACGGATTACCTCGCGTACTTCAGCACGTTCTACCAGGAACCGGCGAGCATGGTTTTCCTTCTGTGGCTTGTGGCCGTTTTCGTCGCCTACAGGAGGAAGAAAATGCGCGCCATGCACTTTATGAACCTCGCCGCATTGGTATTCCTTGTTACCGAAGCGAAGTTCAGCAATATTTACTGGCCCCTGTTGGCAGGCGTTGTCACGTATTTCTTCTACCTGCGGACCGTGCCGCGAAAGAGAGCCATGACCTATCTGGCCTTAATTGTCCTGCTCCCCTTTTCCGTTTCCTTTCTGCAATCTTCTCTCGTCGGATCCAGGTACGCGAATGCATACCAGAGCCTTTTCTGCGGCGTGTTCGTTTTCAGTGATCACCCCGAACAGCATTTGGCGCGGCTCGGTCTCGAAGGTACGGAGGAGTACTTCGACGTTCCGGCCTACACTCCTCTCGGTGAAACATGCATCGCCCGGCACCGTGATAAAATGAGCCACCTCAACACGGTTTCCGTCATCATTCATGAACCCGCCGTTGCCTGGAAGATGCTGCACTTCGCAGCCGATAGTATGCAACGCGCCGATATCTGGTACCTGGGGAAAGACATTCTTCGGAATTTCAACGGACATCGGAGTTTGGTTGGGACTACTCCTGCAATCCCCCTTCTCTCCCCTCTCAAATCAGCATGGAGCGATGCAAAGCGAGGGTGGTTCCCGCGCGGGGATATCCTGCTCGTCGCACTGGTTGTTTTTGCGATCGCTTTTTCACTCAATCTTCGCTCACGGAACGCGCTTGTTGCCGACATCGCACTTGCCGGTCT
>JAJRXL010000332.1 GCA_024276335.1 Bacteroidota bacterium | reverse complement strand
CACTCGTAGCGCAGCGCTTCCACCGGGTCCAGCCTTGCCGCGGTGAAGGCGGGAAGGAAACCGGCAATCAATCCAATTGCAACGGAGATCGTGATACTGAGCACGACCACCCACAGCGGCATGACGCTGGGAAGGATTTCGTTGATGATCAAACTGGACACGAACGCGAGTCCGAGACCTATCAGCCCTCCCATCGTACAAATCGCCGCAGCTTCTATAAGGAACTGTCCGAGAATGGTTCGCCTTTTTGCTCCGACGGCTTTCCGGATTCCGATTTCCCGCGTTCGCTCCTTGACCGAGACAAACATGATGTTCATGATGCCGACGCCGCCCACCAGGAGGGACAAGGAGGTGATGATAAAACCGATGATCGCAATAACGTTGACAACCGAGTCAAACGTCTTGGTCAGGAAATCCTGCTCGTTAATACCAAAGTCATTATCCTGGCCGGGTTTGACGTGGCGGATCTTTCGAAAGAGCCCGATGAGCTCGATCTTTGTTTCAAGCTTGTTGTCCGGGTCCGCGACCTTGACGGCAATTTCGATAGACTGCCGCGTGCCGTACATTTTCAGGTGCACGAGCAGCGGAATGAACACTTGCGAATCCTTGCTGAAAAAACTCGATCCCAGCATATCGCCTTCCTTTTCCCAGACACCGATTACCCTGAACGCCTTGCCGGAAATCTTCACCGTGCGTCCTATCGGATCGAGGTTCGGAAAGAGCTTGTCGGCGACGTCGTAGCCGAGGACGCAGACCGGTCGCGCATGCTCGACTTCCAGCGCGTTGAAGAATCGACCACGCTCCGGCACGACACCAGTCACCTTCATGTACTCCTCGGTCGTTCCCTCGATATTACATTTGACGGAATTGGAGCCGAATTTCACCGTTCGCTGCCAGGTTCCCACCGAAGGGACCACTGCGGCGGCGGTCGTCATGCGTTCCTTCAGTTTCTCCGCTTGTTCCAGTGTGATGGCTTTTCGATTGCGAGCTTTCCAATATGTGTCCGAGAACCAATCCCACTTGGAAACGTAAATCACGTCCGAGCCCAGCGCCTGGACGCTGTTTTTCAGGGCGCGATCCAACCCCTCGATGACCGTCGCCATCAGCGTTACGGTAACAATGCCGATGACAACACCCAGGGTGGTCAAGACAGAGCGCATCTTGTTCGCCTTGATCGAAGAGAAGGCGAACCGGATTCCTTCTTTCAGCTCGTACCATTTCAACATGTCAAACCGTTCGCGGTGCGGGGAAGTTTATCAGCCGTTTCGGACATTTTCATCGCTGGCAATGCCGCCATCAAACAGTCGAATAATGCGATGGGCGTGTTCTGCAATATACTCTTCGTGGGTAACCAGGATAATCGTGTGCCCTTCGTCATGAAGCTTCGAAAACAATTCCATGATTTCCTCACCGGTCTTGGAATCCAGGTTGCCCGTGGGCTCATCCGCAAGGATGATGGAGGGATGATTCACCAAGGCCCTGGCGATGGCAACCCGCTGGCGCTGCCCGCCCGACAACTGGTTTGGTTTATGAGCCATGCGGTCGCCAAGACCGACGGATACCATCGCCGCCTCTGCTTTCTTCCGTCGTTCGGCAGCGGAAACACCTGCATAGATCAACGGCAATTCAACGTTGTGGAGCGATGTCGAGCGAGGCAGGAGGTTGAACGTTTGAAAGACGAATCCGATCTCCTTGTTCCGAATCTCGGCCAATTCGTTATCGTCCATTTCCCCCACGTTCGTACCATTGAAGAGATACAAACCCGAGGTCGGTGTGTCCAGGCAACCCAGGATATTCATGAGCGTGGATTTCCCCGAGCCGGACGGCCCCATGATAGCAACGTATTCGTTCTTTTCTATGTCGATGGAAACGCCGCGGAGAGCATGGACTTTTTCCATGCCCATTTCGTAAACCTTGGTGATGTTTTCGATGTGTATTAACATATCCATGAGCGCTTAGTCTTTGTTGGCTGAACCGAATCTGTTTTTCTTCTTTTCTATCCGGACCCGCGTGCTGTCCTGGAGCTCGCGACTGATAGCCCGGTACGTTCCCGACACAACCATGTCTCCTTCCTTCAAGCCGCGGGTAACCTCAATATACTCATCATCACTGATGGATGTCGTAACATCAACCATTTTCACACGATCGTTTTTGACCACGAAAACAACTTCCTGGGGTTTTCGGCGACGGTTTTTCTTGTCCTTATTCTGCCCGGATTGCTCCTGCTTATCACCGGCTGATTCCCCTTCGTCCAGGCCCGCGATCTTTCGTTCCCGGGTCGTAACACTTTGCAGGGGAACTGCCAGAACATCGTAATGCGTCTCCGTTTCAATGTCGGCATTGCACGACATCCCCGGTCGAAACAGGGAGCCGGAATTATGCAGGATGATTCGAACTTCAAAGTTCGTCACTTCTTCCTGCGTACCCAGTCCGGATGTTTTCGCCGTATTGGCGATCTGGTACACGGTCCCCGTGAACACGCTGTCAGGGTAGGCATCCACGTAAATACGGGCCGTATCCCCAATCGACACCAAAACGACATCGTTTTCATCCACTTCAATCCTGGCTTCCATGATGTCCAGGTTGGAAACGGTCATGATATGCGTTCCCTGGGTGAAGCTGGAGCCGCTGACCCGTTCCCCCAGCTTGGAGATCAACTCCGTCACAACACCCGTTATTGGCGAATAGACCGATGTCTTGCGCAGATTTTCAACAGCGCGATCAAGATTCGCTTTTGCGTTCTGAATCGAATATTTCGCGGACTCGACATTTTGCACGGCAATATCATAGTTCGCTTTCGCCAATTCCAGGTCCGCGTCACTGATTAATCCTTTTGCATGAAGCTCGACGGCCCGATGGTACTCGGCGGCTTTCTGCTTTTCATCCGCTTTTCTTTGTAACAACAGCGCCTTCGCAGAATTCAAAGAAGCGATCGCCTGATCGCGGTCAGCAATATAGGTGTCCGGTTTGATTCGCACGAGCAGTTGTCCCTTCTTGATCCGGTCTCCTTCTTTTACGGGAAGCTCGATAATCTCACCCGAGACCTCCGCATTGATTTTGACCTGGGTCTGTGGCTCGATTTTCCCCGTCCCCTCCACCGTCTGGGTGATGGTGCGGCGTGGGACCTTCTCGACATTGATCGCGACGATTTTTTCCTTGTTGCCGCCGAATGCAACTACAAGAGCCAGGACTACGAGCAGAAGTCCCAATCCTCCGAAGATGAAAATCTTTTTCTTCTTCCGCTTTTTGTCATTGGACATATTATGAGTCTCCATTCATTATCGCTTCAAGAGTCCCGAGGTAGTAAAGGATTTTCTTTTTGACGATAAGGTAATCATATACCGCATTGACACGGTCGCTTTGCGCCCCCGTAAAATTTGCTTCCGCCACGATCTGGTCCAAAATTGTTGCAGAGCCCAGCGCATAACGCTCACGCGCCAAGCGGACATCTTCCTCGCTCGCTCGGAGATTCTTGGCGGTGACATCCAGGTTTTGTTCGGCAACTTCAAGGTCGTTCAATGCCTTGCGAAGCTGCACCTTGACCAGCCGCTTTGTTTCATTGTACGTATCCTCGGCGATGCGCAACCGAATATCAGCTTGTTCGATTTGGTTTTGTGTTTGAAAACGATCGAACACGCTCCACGAAATATTCAGCCCGTAAAAAGCGCGGTCGAAAAGCGTAAAATCCTGCCACACGATATTGTTCCAACTATACTGAGCGAAGAAATTCACGACCGGCAGGTAACCGCTCCACGCAATGGTCTTTCCGTTTTCAGCGCTACGAACCGCCATCTCAGCATTTTTCACGTCCGCACGCTTCGTCACTGCTTCTTCCAACAGCATTTCCGATGAAGGAAGCCCCGCGCGGAACGCGCGGATATCAGAAACGCTGATATCTTCCGGGATGGATGGATCGTAAATATTCACGTCCCGCATGTCGACACCGAGATAGTACACGAGATCGAGCCGGCTGTTTTCCAGGTTGTTCTTTGCCTGGATCAACGCCAGTTCATCCCTCCCAACTTGTACCTGCTGGTTGTAAACGTCGGCCAGGGGAACGGAACCAACCTCGTTCATGGCTTTGATCTTGTCCAACTGTTCGCGACTCCGTTTCAGGTTTTCTTCGCTCACTTTCAATAGCTGCTGATTGCGAAGAACATTGAAATACGACTCCGCAACCTTGAAAATGATATCCTGGCGTGTTTGAAGCTCACTGTACTCAGCGCCCTTCAAATCGTATAAGCTCTGGTCAATCGTGGCCAGGTTTGCCATACCATCGAAAATCGTGAAGCTGGTGCTGGCATTATAGCTGAAGTTATTTCGAGAGATGACAATCTGGTCGGCTCTAAACCTTACCTGGTCGGCGTCCGCCCGCGTGTAGGATCCGCTGAGATTGACCGATGGTGTAAACTTCCCAATGGCCTGAAGACGCGAACTTTGCGCAGATCGGACATCATATCGGGCACGCAGCATGGCGAGGTTGTTTTGAAGGCCGATGTCAATACATTCATTCAACGTCAGCGCCTTGCCGCGATCTTGTCCGCTTGCGGAAAAGAACCAAGCAAACAGCACTCCGGTGAATAAAACTAACTTAAACTTCATTCGTAATCCCTCATGATTGTTATGGCATTGGTTGCGATGAATGCCGGATTGGATAACGAAACCTAGGGAGAATTGTTTCATTGTTCTCCTGAAATTATTTCCGGAAGCTTATCCAACTTTTCCCGCAGGCTCTTTTTCTTGAACAGCGTTTTCTGCGAAAGGATATCGTCCTTGATACGCAACAGGTATTCCCTGGCCGCTTCGTATTCGTTCGGGATCTTTCCTTCCAGGATCGCATTCTCTATTTCCACTTTCAGGACACCAACGGCGATTCCCGGTTTGATTCCACAGATTTCCATGATGTCTTCTCCCCGGAGTGGCGGCTGCCAGTTCCGCAGTCGATCCCGGGACTCGATTATTTCCAGCCGTTCTTTCAACTTCTTGTAGTTCTTCCGATAGCGCTTAGCACGCGCGGGATTCTTGGTCGTAACATCGGCTTTACACAGCAACATCAAATCATCGATCTCTTCCCCGGCGTCGAACAGCAATCGGCGAACCGCGGAATCCGTGACCTGTTCCTGTACCAGGGCAATCGGACGAAGATGAAGATAGACCAGCTTTCGCACGTACTTCATCCTGTTCATGGGCAGGCGCATGCGTGTGAAGATGGCGGGAATCATTTTTGCCCCGAGCTCAGCATGCCCATAAAACGTCCATCCCACGTCTTCGCGAAATGCCTTGGTCTTCGGCTTGGCGATGTCGTGAAGCAGGGCAGCCAACCGAAGCCAGATATCGGAAGAAACGGCGGCGATGTTATCGAGAACCTCGAAGGAATGATACAACACATCCTTGTGGTGATAATTGCGTACTCCATCCGGGTAATCCACCGACTTTTGATCCACCCCTCCCAGCCTGTCCAATTCCGGGAAAACGTATTTCAGCACCCCGGTTTCATACATCGGTATTAGACCGGTGGAAGGCCTGGAAGTTGAAAGAAGCTTCAGGAATTCGTCGGTAATTCGCTCCTGGGAAACAACTGCCAGTCGTTCCGCCATCCGCTGAATCGCCGCTAATGCCTCCGGATCGATTTCGAAGCCAAGCTGGGCCTGGAATCTGAACGCGCGCATAATTCTGAGCGGGTCTTCCGAAAAAGTCTGTTTCGGGTCAACAGGTGTTCGGAGCACTTTTCGGTCGATATCGCGGATGCCGTCAAAGATATCGACTACTTCACCAAAACGAGCCGTGTTCAGGGCAACGGCAACAGCGTTAACGGTAAAATCCCTGCGTCGCAAATCGTCTTCCATGCTGCCAATGGTCACCTCCGGTTTCCTCGATTCCGGACGATAAACCTCCTTTCTTGTACCCACGAATTCGACGGTTTCATCATGAAAAAACAGACGTGCAGTGCGAAACTTCTCGTGAATGACCAGCTTGCCTTTCCCGAATTCCTCTTGAACCAGCTTGGCGAAAGCAATCCCGTCGCCCACAACCATAATATCGTAGTCCTTGCAATCAAAGCCCCGTAAGGCATCACGCACGAATCCACCAACCACGTACACCTCTGTCGATTTTTCGTCTGCCAGTCGGCCTATTTGTAGGAGAATGTCGATTTCTATTTTTAGCTTCATGGTTCGGATCGTTAGACCACTTCTACTATCAGGATATGTACGTACGATCAACCATACAGGGTTCTTGTGGAATTAATTAATCTAATAAGTTACAAAATAATTCGATACTTCACAGCACCCTCTCGAGTACGACTACCCTTTATAGCCTATCATCCAGGAATAATAGAACACCTGACACGTGTGCCAATTTGCCACAAATCCCTGCCTTAATGCTCCGAATGCGGAAAGTTGATGGATATTGCAAAAAAAACATGTCGATAATGGTTTATTTTCAACAATCTCGTGGTGGCATAATGCTTGCATACATACAAGAGATCATACGAGTAATTCACAAAAGGAGGTTTAAGATGACCGTAATTCAAGTTCAGCCGTTAAAAGAGTTCGAAAATCTGTCGAAGCGATTGAAGAAATTTGTTGATGAATTTCCAGAGACGTTTTCGGTGGAAATAGGCACCTCGTACACGCCACGCATGGATATTGTTCACGACGACGAATTTGTTTATGTCTACCTGGATATCCCGGGAGTCCGGAAAGAGGACATTAAGTTGACCCTCCAGGAGGGCGTTCTCACAATTGCTGGAGAAAAAAAGCAACCGACGGATCTTGAAAAAAAGACGTACTACAAGATGGAACGGGCATTTGGGTCTTTCACTCGCTCCGTCAGCATTCCGGTTGAAATCGACAAGAGTTCGATCAAGGCAAAACTCGAAAACGGCGTGCTGGAAGTAATGATCAAAAAGGCGGCGCCCAGGAAACCGGAAGAAGTTGAAATTACTATTCAGTAATGGATATGAAATTCAACGTGTAATTTCGAACACAGATTTTGAATCAAAAGAGAGAGGAGATAAAAGAATATGGGAAAAATCATTGGTATAGACCTTGGAACGACGAACTCCGTGGTTGCCGTGATGGAAGGCACCACGCCGGTCGTTATTCCGAATCCGGATGGGGGTCGAACAACTCCATCCATCGTGGGTTTTAAAAAAGACGGCGAGCGGGTTGTTGGCGCACCGGCCAAACGCCAGGCGGTGACGAATCCCACGAACACCGTTTTTTCCATCAAGCGATTCATGGGCCGGTTCTATGATGAAATCGAGCGCGAACGCAAGGAAGTCCCCTACGAGGTGATCCCGGGGGACAATAATTCCGCCCGGGTCAAAATTGGGGAGCGGGTTTATTCCCCCCCGGAAATTTCCGCCATGATCTTGCAGTATTTGAAATCGGCGGCGGAAAACTACCTAGGAGAGAAAATCACGGAAGCCGTTATTACCGTTCCCGCGTATTTCAACGACGCACAGCGGCAAGCCACCAAGGATGCGGGTGAAATCGCCGGTTTGAACGTGCGCCGGATCATCAACGAACCAACGGCGGCGGCGCTGGCGTACGGTCTGGACAAAAAAGGCAAGAGTCAGAAGATCGCCGTGTACGACCTCGGCGGCGGGACGTTCGATATTTCGATTCTCGAGCTAGGCGACGGCGTGTTCGAGGTCAAGTCCACGAACGGCGATACCCACCTCGGCGGTGACGACTTCGACCAGCGATTGATCGACTACATCGCGGACGAATTTCAGAAAGCCGAGGGCGTCGATCTCCGGAAGGACCCCATGGCATTGCAGCGGCTGAAGGAAGCCGCGGAAAAAGCCAAGATGGAGCTTTCCACGCAGATGCAGACGGAAGTCAACCTGCCGTTCATCACCGCAACAGCGGACGGACCCAAGCACCTGACCATGAATATCACCCGGACAAAATTCGAACAACTCGTCGACGACCTTTTCCAGCGCACGGTGGAGCCTTGTAAAAAAGCGCTCCAGGATGCTGGCTTGACCCCGAACGACATCGACGAAGTGATCCTCGTCGGTGGTTCAACCCGCATTCCAAAGGTGCAGGA
This sequence comes from Bacteroidota bacterium, assembly GCA_024276335.1. GTDB lineage: Bacteria > Bacteroidota > Ignavibacteria > SZUA-365 > JAADGX01 > JAADGX01. The sequence goes on along the minus strand of JAJRXL010000332.1, from coordinate 3,308 downwards.
AATCGTCAAGCAGTTGTTCAACAAGGAGCCGCACAAGGGGGTGAACCCCGACGAGGTCGTTGCCATCGGGGCGGCGATCCAGGGCGGCGTGTTGTCCGGCGACGTCTCTGACGTTCTCCTACTCGATGTCACACCGTTGTCCCTGGGTATCGAGACCCTCGGCGGCGTTATGACCGTGCTCATTCCCGCGAATACGACGATCCCCACGCGGAAGAGCGAGATATTCTCAACCGCCTCGGATAACCAGACATCCGTGGAGATTCACGTCCTCCAGGGCGAACGTCCAATGGCGGCGGACAACCGCACCCTCGGCCGGTTCCATCTCGACGGCATCCCACCCGCTCCACGCGGCGTGCCACAGATCGAGGTAACCTTCGACATTTACGCGAACGGTATTCTCCACGTGAAGGCCGTCGACAAGGCGACGAACAAGGAACAGTCGATTCGTATCACTTCCTCCAGCGGCCTGAGTAAGGAGGAAGTCGAGAAGATGAAAAAAGAAGCTGAAGCGCATGCTGCCGAGGACCGCAAGCGCAAGGAAGAAATTGAGACGCGCAACCAGGCCGATACACTCGTCTTCCAGACCAAGAAGCAACTCGAGGAATTCAAGGACAAAATCTCTGCCGATCTCAAGTCACGGATCGAAATGCAAGTCGGAAAACTTGAAGAAGCCATCAAGGGCGGCAACATCACCGACATCAAGACGGAGATGGAAGCCTTGAATAAAGCCTGGAACGAAGCGGCTACCCAAATGTACCAGCAGGCCCAGACTTCAGAGCCCGGGCAAGCGGGTGCGCAGGCCGGCCCTGAAGCCGGCAACGGTGGCAAGAACGTTGAGGACGCCGATTTCGAGGTCGTCGACGACCAGGAAGACAAGAAATCAGAATAACAACAGGGTGTCCCGATATAAAAAAGCGCCGGGGTTTAGCTTCGGCGCTTTTTTCTTTGCAATTGCGAACACGCTGCATCTCCGACGGGGCAGGATCTATCGTGTTATCCATTTCTTGCTACATTTTACCTATATTGGCATGTGTATGTATGACTCGGAGGAGATCCTGTGATAAGCAAAGAACTGCTCGACATCCTTGTCTGCCCCCTGGGAAAGGCGGAACTCCGGCTTGAAGGCGACACTCTTGTTTGCACCAGATGCGGACCACGGTTTCGCATCGAAGACGATATTCCCATCATGCTGATGGAAGAAGCCGAATTACCGGAAGGCATTCATTCAATCGAAGAACTCCCCTGCATGAAAGAAGAACACCACGGGGAGCCCCCCGCGTCGTAGCACCTAACTCCACGGGTCACCGTTTCCCTGTTTTTGACCGGACCTTCCCGTGAATCGACCTGAGGAGCGCTTCAGGCACACGGACCTGCATTTGCAACAGGGCCTGGGCCAGCGTTTTTCCCTGGGGGTCTATCATCAAGGACTGCGTTCCACCGCCACCGAGTGTTTCCTCCAGCAAGAAGTTCAATCCATGCAGATTATCCAGCTCGTACCTTATCACTTTGCCCTTCGTAATCCCGGAAAAGAATTTCTTTACACGGTCGGCCGTCAAGTACCCAACCAGCCAATCATAAACCTCCGGTGATCTCGCCAGGACGCCGATGTTGCACGTGTCGCCCTTGTCGCCGGAACGCGCGTAACAGATTTCCTGGAGCCGGATTTTTTTCATCTTTCCCGAATATACTTTCCGGGGTCGCGCCGACTGTTTCTCTGGTTTCTCCTTGATTGGCAAAGAGCGAACTCGGATCGGAAACGTGATCTCGTGAAATTCCTCCTGGTCCCGTGTGTCCACTACCAGGACCTTGGCTTTCACCCGGCTCCGGTGCATCAGCGCTGGCCAGTACGCGATGACCAAAGACGGCTTCGGTCGTCCGCCGGTAGTCACGGCCATGCCCGCGGGACCGGAAAGGATGAGGGTGGAAAGAGCTTTCCCAAAATCCCGCACCTTGTTGATGTCCCGGTCGCGCACGCCGAACCGCAGGAGGATTTCGTTCGATTCCCCTTTCGAAAGATGCGCGGGCCAGATGGAGCCCGACCCGATCATGCTGGTATGCGTCGCTTCGTAGCTATGCTTGAGTTTTTTCCAGAAAATATCCGAAATGATCCGCGCTTTCTTGTAGGTATCAGGTCCGGAAACCAGCACCGCGCCGCTCGCCTTCCAGCCGTCCTCGTAGGACATGGAAACTTTCAAATGATCCGGTTCGGGTTTGCCCTTAATACCGAAGACTCGTACCCTGTCTTTTCCCACCTCCTCCAATTGTATCGAATCGAACCGCGCAACGCCATCCGGCGAGATGTAATTCGACGGATCGCCCATTTCATACACCAATTGTTCCTTGACGGTCTTCTCGGAAACCATGCCACCGGTGTTCTTATGCTTCGTCACGAAAAACTCACCGCTAGACATCATCTCGATGATGGGGTAACCGATGTTATGGTAATCCTCCACCTCGTACCAGTCGGTAATGTTCCCGCCCGTGGCCTGGGCGCCGCATTCGATGATGTGCCCTGCTACGATGCCCGCCGCCATCTTGTCCCAGTCATCCATGGACCAACCGAATTCATGAATCATCGGGGCAAGCGTAAGGCCCGTATCCGTCACGCGGCCGGTGACGATGATGTTGCACCCCGCTTCGAGCGCTTTGACGAGCGGCTCCGCGCCCAGGTAAATATTGGCGGAAGAGATGCGTGAACGAACGCGGAAAAAATCCTCACCGGTTTCCATGTTGACGAACCTTTCACCGGCGGCGGACAACTCATACAACTGGTCCACAATGTTGTCGCCGTATACGATGCCGACTTTCACATCCAGCCCCATGGATTTTGCCATCTCTATGATTTTCCTCCCCATTCCGATGGGGTTGATACCGCCCGCGTTGGAGATTACGCGGACATTTTTCTTGGCGATAAGCGGGAGACACACCTGGAGCTGGTCGAGAAAATCCACGGCGTACCCGAGCTCGGGATTTTTTTTCTTTTGCCGTTGAAGAATGGACATCGTGATTTCCGCCAGGAAATCCATGGTGATGTAGTCCAGTGGTCCGCCCCTCAACTGCCGTTCCATTGCCGAAAGATCGTCGCCCCAGTATCCACCGGCATTCGCGATTCGTATTTTCTTTTTCACTGCCTGTATTCCTGTTGAAAGAATGTATTGCTGCCAAACCCGTTACGAGAAGGGCCAGGCGAAAAATACATGAAATTTACCTGACACGAAAAGAAACGGCAGGTCCGAAAAACCTGCCGTTCGTATTTACGTGCCTGAATTGCTCAGGAACGAGCCGTTATTGCGACGGCCTTGCCATTG
>JAJRXL010000331.1 GCA_024276335.1 Bacteroidota bacterium | reverse complement strand
CAACAGGGGTGCGACACCGTGCGAATTATTGAAAAAGCACCGGACGATTGCTGTTTCGCTTTCGAAGTGCTGAACCGCAACACGAGCAATCATCCCATCTACGACCTGCACTTCAAGATCGACGCGCCGGGTGTGACCGTTCGACCTACTCCACTCCCGCCAGCAGGGTGGACCGTCACTTCTTTCACATCCACCGAAGTCAATTTTGAAACGACTTCGAGTCCAATTCCGCCCGGAGGGAACTTGTCCGCGTTCAAGTTCTGCTTCGACGTCGGACCAAACGCGCCCATTCCTTTCATGCTCTACTGGCGCACGACGGGCAAGGGTCTCGTTATCTGTCGCGATTCGATGCGTATCGTTTGCGAACCGACACCACAGAGCTGCGATGTATTGAAGCTGAAACCAGTTCCTGACGCGGCGGGCCAGGGATGTTGTTTCGAAGCGACCCTGTCGAATCTCCATTCACCTCCGACGCCCCTGTCGACGTGGGAGCTGAAGGTACTGACCGGCGGTGTTACGATCCGACCAACTCCCAGCGCCTCGTCCCCGTGGACGGTTGCGAGCTGGTCCTCAACGCAGATACTGTTCACCACGAACTCGCCGCTTCCGCCGGGAGGATCACAGCCAGGATTCGCGTTCTGCTTCGATAACATTCCTTCCGGTGGCATGTTCGTCATCGAATGGACAAGCACCGACGTCTCTGGCGTGGTTGTCTGCAAGGACACGATCAGACTTCAATGTCCTCCAGGACCGACCCAGGAATGCGATTCGGTAATGGTCAAACCGATATCGAATGATTGCTGCTATGACCTCACGGTTAAAAACAGGAACATCACGCAATCGGCTCTAAACGATTTCCATCTGAAGATCATTTCCGGCAACGCCACGGTACGGCCCACACCCCTCGCACCGGCGGGATGGAACGTCAGTTTCACCTCCACCGGCATTAACTACGTGACTGGTACTGCGGGACCAATTTACCCCGGCGATGATCTCAGCGGATTCAAATTCTGCCTCGATCGCATTACCGGAACCGGCGGCCTGATAAAACTGCTCTGGCAAACGACGAAAGACAAGGAAGTGATATGCGAAGACACCATCCTGGTCGATTGCACTCCCGTTCCACAACAATGCGACCGGGTATCTTCCAAGATTAAATCGCAAGAGAAGTGTTGTCACGAGTTCATCGTGGCCAATCTCCACATACCGCCTTCGCCAATCACGGATTTCCATATCAACGTTCTCACCACGGGTGTGAACATAAGCAATGTTTCCGGGCCGAGCGGATGGACGTCATCATACGGTAACGGTCCGGCACACGCGGATTTCGTCACGAGCTCAATGCCGATTCCCACGTCGTCATCACAGGGTGGTTTCGTGGTTTGCTTCGAACCGACGAAGCAATTGATCAAGATCGAGTGGATCACCACGCTTAATGACAAGGTTATCTGTAAAGATACCATGACCGTGATGTGCGACACGACTACGGGAGTCATTCGATTGGATGACGCGGTTCCCACGGAGTTCGGTCTCAACCAGAACTATCCGAACCCGTTCGGCGAGGCAACGCCGTGGGGTCTTCCGGCAACCACCATCGAGTTCGCCGTGCCCAAGCGCGCGCTCGTCACTCTGGAAGTCTTCAATTCAGCGGGACAACTGGTGTGGGCGCTGGAACCGAAGGCTTACCGCCCGGGGAAATACGCGGTAACCATCAATGCCCAGGAGCTTCCCAGCGGCACGTACTACTACCGCCTGTCAACCGAGGGATTCACCAGGACCATGCCTATGGTCATCCTGAGATGATCGAATAGGAGACAAAAAAAGCCGGGGTCGCATGATCCCGGCTTTTTCATTATGGGAATAAATTCATCCGGTGATCCGCTAGGGGGAGTATATCATCGGCCTTGCCCGGCTGGTTGCTCCCGCCTGCAAGTAGTAAAAATATATACCGGGAACGATATCCCGAGGAACGAAGCGGACCTCATGCTCACCAGCTCCGGCAAGACCTTTAAACAGCAACATCACCTCCTTTCCACTCGCGTCAACAAGCGCAAACCGGACTTTCATGGTGGATGGAAGCGAAAAAGAAATCGTTGTTGATACAGAAAACGGGTTCGGGTAATTCTGAAAAAGACGAACCGCTCCCGGAGCGAGAAACTCCTCGCCCACCCCTGTCACGAGGCCCGGCGGTGGCGTATCCGTAAGACGGTTCAACTGGCGCAGCGATACATACTCCACGTATCCCAGCCTTGCGGCAGCGCGATACGAGCTATCGACGTTCACGGGCTTCGACGCGTAATCGACCGTGAAAACCGGCAAGCCCGCATTTTGAAAGATCTCAAGGTTCGCAATGTATTCACGCGTCAATTCCTGATCCACCGGCACATCGCCTTCCCGACCGTTCGGATCAGCTTCGCCGTCGAACCAGATGTCTTCCTGGGCAATCGCGTCGATCGTTGCGAGGTACGTGTAGGCCAGGCTGTCCTCTGGCAACACGATGTACGTTGCGTTCTGTGGAATGACGAGAAAACCCGGTTTTTTCGACCTGCAGTACTTAGCAATTTCAATGATGAACGCGATCATTTCTTCCCGCGCGTCCAATCCTTCTGCGACTGCGGCCGAATCCACCGGCTCGAATTCGTACGCTTCGACCCAATCGAGGTAGATACCGTCGTAGCCGTCCACCAGGATACGATCCACCATGGCCGAGTCGTTGCCGAAGACGATATCCTTCCACTCCTGTCGCCAGTATTTGACCGGGTAATTCTCTTCCCACCCGTCGGGATCGTCGCCCGTGATCCATTCCGGGTTCCCGATCTTCCACCCCGGCTTCCAGTAGTAACGGTATTCTTCCGCTTCACCGATGTCGATATAACAGACCACGATTTTTTTCCTTCCCCGGCTGCCGAGACTTTTCTTCAATTTCGCCACGTCGGCGGCATTGTCGTAATCCTCGTCCCCCTTGACGCTCCGGACGTTGTCGATCACGAGAAGATCGTAGCGCGAATCCGCGAGCTTCTGGATGCTGTTGTTGAGATTCTGTCCCTGTATTTGGTACGCCCAGAACCTCACGTTCTCCAGCGACGGGCCCTGCGCCACGCAGGTCGCGGCCACGGACAGGATGAGAAACGCTTGTAACAAGATCCTCATAAAAACTCCCTTGATGTGGAAATAAAGTCTGAACAATGCTTCGTTTCGGAATCCCGCACGGGGATAAGATACCACTGTGATTATTTCTGAGAGATCATGCCCCGTGTACGTGTCCGCGAGCCAATTGTAAGACGGTAGAAATACAAACCCGCGTGCAAACTCCCTGGTTGAAAGACAACGCAGTGCTTGCCCGGCCATACGTACCCGTTGATCAATGTCCGCACGATCCTGCCCGAGATGTCGAATACCTGCAGCGTTGCTCTTCCTCCCCGATCAGTTGAAAAGCGAATCGTCGTACATCCCGCAAAAGGATTCGGATCGTTCTGTTTCAGAACGAATTCGCCGGGAGAACTAACCTTCCGGCTGACAGTGGAAGGAACAAGTTGCGGTGCCCGAATGATCCAGATATCAGACGGCGATTCCTCGTCCCGGGTCCGATGCGATTCAAACGCAATCCACGCGCCGTCAGGGGAAGTTGATGGCGCGCCGTCCTCGTTTTCGCTTGATACGGTGACCCGTATAGCCTTTCCAACGGCAATATCGATGGCAAAGATATTTGGCAAGGGTATCCCCGGGTCCGTCGATGACAGGATGAAACGAT
>JAJRXL010000330.1 GCA_024276335.1 Bacteroidota bacterium | reverse complement strand
TCTTCCAGTCGTTCCAGCTCCTGCATGACATTCGGACGCTGGAAGAGCGTTTCGACCGAGGGCGTCGCGCCCCGATGCAAACCGGCGTCGCGTTCGTGATCCCGGAAAGGGAATTGGCCCGCTTTCCCGGTGCGGATTCGCTCAGGCGAGGGAGCTCTCCCCTGGAATTCCGTACGGCAGACGGCGATTACATCGTCAGGAAAACCGACGTGCGCCTGCTGCGCAAGCGTTTCGACGCCTGGTTCACGATCGGCCGTGGAGGGCGCGGCTCTCGCCCGGAGTTCTCCCGGCTTCCCACGGCCCTCGACCGGTTGCCGGTGTCCCGTTCGTTCATTCTCATACTGGAAAGACAAGGAGCGTGACCATGATGTTCTCCAAGCGCACATTCGGCCTGATCGCGATTGCCGCCGCCTTGACCATAAGCGGTTGTCTCGATATAGAAACCACGTCCGAGGTACACGAGGACGGCACGGTTACCAGGACCGTGGTTGTTACCGGCGATTCCTCCGCGATCCGCGAGGGAAGACACCTCCTTTCCCTGGACGCCACCTGGAGGCGTGAATTCCGGAAGAAGGGCGAGCGCGATTACGAGCTGGTCGCTGTCAAATCATTTGGTGATCCTGACCAGATGAATGCATCGCTGCGGGGGACGAAGGGAAAGACGCTCGACATCCGCGTGGATTTCGGCAAGCGGTTCTACTGGTTTTTTACGCGCTACTTCTATCGCGAAACCTGGCGGAAGTTCAATCCATTCGACAGGATTCCCCTGTCGCATTTCCTGTCTCCGAAGGAAATCGAACTTTTTCAGAAGCATGAAATCCTGAAAGAGCCCTTTAAATCCCCGGAGGACAGCCTTGCCCTTGCGCAAGCACAGGAGCGGTTCATGGCCTGGCAGAATCGGAACGTCTTCGAGGATTTCTATGCCGAGTTCATAAACGGCGTCAAGGCGCTGGCCGACCCGTCGTTGACCGCGAAGGAGGTGGAGGCGCGCAAGGAGGAGCTTTTCGCGGGCGTGCAAAACCTGATCGAAGTAAACGCCATCGACACGTTGCCCCGCGTGTTCGGCGCGATTCTCCGGTCGCCGCTCACCGTTGAAGCGATGCAAAAGAACGCGGCGGGATTTGAACGATTTCGTCACAAGTTGGAGTTCGTGCAGGAAGTGATGGAGAACAGCTACAAGAACGCGGTCGTCATGCCCGGATTGATCGTGGAGACGAATGCGCAGGCCATCGAAGGCAACCGGGTCTCGTGGGATGATTTCATCGCGTACTGCTACTTCGGTGATTACGAGATGACGGTGGAGTCGCGGGCGATCAACTGGCTGGTGGTTGTGCTGACCGGCGCGTTCTGCGTCGCCATCCTGGTCTTCTACATCGTGGGCAACATCAGGAAACGCAAGGCTGGATGCTGACTGCTGAATTATTTCCGGATTGAAAGTAAAAAGAGGTCGGGGTTATGCTACGAACTACGAGCCACGAGCTGAGAGCTTTTTACCACGAAGGACGCAAAGAAGGCGCAAAGACCACAAAGGAGAATGTTTTTAACGTTCTAACGTTTGAACGTTCAACTCTTCCACCGTTTTCAATCATAGCCCACGGATTCATCCGTGGGATGACCATTCACAGGGAAAAATTCTTGTAACCGTTTCAACGGTTTCCCCGGGCAAGTAAAAAGAGGTCGGGGTTATGCTACGAACTACGAGCCACGAGCTGAGAGCTTTTTTACCACAAAGGACACAAAGAAGGCG
>JAJRXL010000329.1 GCA_024276335.1 Bacteroidota bacterium | reverse complement strand
ATTCATCAAATTGCCCGTATGACCGCAGTCAGACGGAACCATACTGCGACAACGTATGAATACCACGGAAAACAATGAGAGCCTGAAAACGATGCGGCGGGAAAAGACCCGTGTCGCCATCAGTTCCATCGTCGTCACCCTTGCCCTGACCGGTGCAAAACTCTCCGTTGGCCTATGGACCGGCTCCCTGGGTATCCTCTCGGAAGCCGCACATTCGGGGCTCGACCTCGTCGCCGCACTGATGACGTACTTCGCCGTGCGCATTGCCGATCGCCCTCCCGATAAGGACCACCACTTTGGCCACGGGAAAATTGAAAATCTTTCCGCCTTGTTCGAAACCCTGCTCCTCCTCGCGACCTGCGGCTGGATCATCTATGAAGCCGTTCAGCGCCTGAGCGGCGGCGGAATTCATATCGAGGTCAACGTGTGGTCGTTCGCGGTTATCATTCTCGCCATCATCGCGGACATATCGCGCAGTAGGGCGTTGATGAAAGTGGCGAACAAGTACAACAGCCAGGCGTTGCACGCGGACGCGCTCCATTTCCAGACCGACATCTGGAGCTCCGCCGTTGTCCTGGCCGGACTGGTGTTTGTTCTCGTCGGCTTCCCGGAAGGCGATGCCATCGCGGCGCTCTTTGTTTCGCTCGTCATCATCTATGTCAGCTTCCGGTTGGGGAAAAAGACACTGGATACATTGATAGACCGTGTGCCGTCCGGACTCGACGCCGAAGTGAAATCCGTCATCACTGCGGTCAAGGGCGTAGAGGAAGTGCGAAGCCTCCGTGTGCGGCAGGCGGGGTCCCAGACATTCGTGGATACGGTCATCGGTATCCAACGCACGACATCGTTCGACGACGCCCACGCCATCATGTCCGCGATCGAGGATAAAGTCCACCAGCTCATTCCCCGCGCTGACGTCATCGTTCACGCCGACCCCGTCGCATCGAAAAACGAGGACCCGACTACCACCATCAACTGGATCGTCGGTCAATTCGGCCTGATCCCGCACAACATCGCGTTGTTGCGTATGCCCGATTTCATGGTCCTGAACATGGACATCGAGTTCCCCCACGGAACGGGCTTTCATAGCGCATACGATGCCGCGGAAAAAATCGAAAAACGAATCAAGGACTACTTCCCGAAAATCACACGCGTTTGTATCCACATGGAAGAAGCGCGAACGGAATTCATCGAGTCCCGCGATATTACGGGTGACGAGAAGTCACTGGTACATACTATCAGGAAGCAACTCTAAGCCAGTCCCCACATCCTGGAAGTTGATACCATCCGCTGCTACCTGACCGGTGTGCACATCAAGGTTAACGTCAGTTGCAAAGTCTCCCCCGATCTTTCCCTGGAAGGATCCCACCTCATCGTGGATGCTATCGAGATGTCACTCGCCAAAACCGACAGGCGCATAAAAAAGGTATTCGTGCACGCCGAACCCCTCCGTTGATCCGCGGGCGGACATTCGCTCGTCCATCTGAAACCACGAAGCGGCATCCACGCCGAAGAGAAAGCCGTAGTAACCAATAAGTACAGGGGAGTAGGTGGTATTTGACCGAACAGGATATAAAAATCCCTGTTGCCGCGCAGCATGGGGGAGGTATTCAGCAACAGGGATATAAGACCATGACACATGAGGGAGGGTATGTCATGGCTCATCGAATTTACATCTATCAGGGATATAAATCAAGTCACGGCAACGATTTTCATGAAGCAGTTACCATTGCTTTACCGCGTCTTGCAGGAACGTCGAGCATGATCACACTTTTCGCGCAAGTCATTGTTGTTCCCCGCGCAGTGAATCCCGGATGATCCCGAGGGCCTCGTCGATTTCTTCGCTCGTTACGTTCAACGGCGGCCGGAAACGGATGGACCTGTCGCCACAGCCGAGAATCAGGAGACCTCGACGCATCATCTCCTTGCGCACGCGGTCGCGCGTTTCCTGCCCCGGCAGGTCAAAGGCACAAAACAACCCGCGTCCACGCACATTCGAAACAATCCGCGGGTACTCGGAGCGAAATGCTTGAAGCTTTTCCAGAAGATACGTCCCCATGCGCTCCGCGTTTCCCACGAGGTTTTCCTCCTCGATGACCTTGAGGTACTGGCTTGCGCGAACCATGTCCACCAGGTTACCACCCCAGGTCGAATTGATTCGGCTGGAAACGTTGAAGACGTTGTCCTCGACCTCGTCGATTCTCTTTCCGGCGAGGATGCCGCACACCTGCATCTTTTTGCCGAACGCCATGATGTCGGGCTTGACGAACCACTCGTGCGCCCACATGCGCCCTGTTAACCCGAGACCGGTCTGCACCTCGTCGAAGATCAATAGCACGTCTTCCTCGTCAGCGATGTTGCGCAGTCCCCGTAAGAATTCCTCCCGGAAATGGTTGTCTCCCCCCTCTCCCTGGATGGGCTCTACGATGATGGCCGCTATGTCGTCCGGGTTGTCATGAATGGCTTTCTTTACCGCGTCCAGTGAAGCCTGCTCTCTGCTTTTCAATTCCCCGAGCGACCGTTCATCGAGAGGAAAATGGATGGCGGGATTATCGATCCGCGGCCAGGAGAACTTGGGGAAGTATTTCGTCTTAACTTCATCCGTGTTCGTCAAGGACAGCGTGTAGCCGCTTCGCCCGTGAAAGGCCTGGCGGAAGTGAATCACCTGGTGACCACGTTCATACTTGTAGCCCCTGGCGAAGTTCTTCCGGACCTTCCAGTCGAACGCGGTTTTCAAAGCGTTTTCGACGGCCAAGGCCCCGCCCGATACGAAGAACACATGCGGCAGGTAGTCCGGAACCGCAATCCTCGAAAACGTATCCACGAACTCCGCCATTTCCACCGTGTAAACATCGGAGTTCGACGGCTTGTTTATCGCCGCCCTTCCGATGCGTTCGATGAATTCAGGCGTCGTGAGCGCGGGATGGTTGAGCCCGATCGGTGACGAGGCGAAGAACGTGAAGAAATCGAGGTAGGTGCGGCCCCCCCTGCTGTCGTAGATCCTGGCTCCCCGGCTGCGGTGCAGATCGGCGACGAGGTCGAAGCCATCAACGAGCAGATGGCGGGAAAGGATTTCATGAACCTGGGAAGGTTGTATTTCCGAATGGAATTGCTTGTTTGGCATTTTGTGCCTCCATGAGGTTAATTGGAACCATTTTTTCAGTGGAAGACAAAATGCCGCGCGGGTATTGACCGACGGTGGCAATCCAGCGCATCATCCAATGAACTATCCTGTACGATTCACCTTTGTGCTTGAGACGCAGTTTCTTCATGGGTCACCCGTCCGAAGTTCTCTGCCCCTGACTGCCGGCACGTGCCGACGCATGGGCAAAGAGGATTTCTCAATAATTATCAATTTGCGCACGCTGCAATTTTCCGGAGAAATCAACGTACACGACCTTCCATTCCGAGAAGAACTCGTACACCGTCCAGCCGCCCTCGCGATGGCCGTTCCCGGTTTCCTTCACGCCGCCGAACGGCATGTGCGCCTCGGCGCCGATCGTGGGACCGTTGATGTAGGTGATCCCCGCTTCGATATCCCGCATGGCCTTGAAGGCGCCGTTCACGTCCTGCGTGTATATCGAGCTGGAGAGCCCGTACACCGAATCGTTCAACACGTCGATGGCTTCGTCAAGGGAACCGACTTTCAGTACACTCAGCACGGGGCCGAATATCTCCTCGCGCGCAATGCGCATGTCGCGAGTGACGTCGATGAAAATCGTGGGTTTGTAGAACCAGCCCTTTGCAAGATCGCCGTCCGTGGCGAACTCGCCTCCCAGCGCCAGGCGGGCGCCTTCGTTCTTGCCGATTTCCACGTAGCCGTGCACCGTATTCCGCTGCGCCTCGCTGACGCACGGCCCCACGTCCACGCCCCGGTCGTTTCCATAACCCAGTCGCAGTTTCGAAGCCCGCTCGACCAGGTTTTCCACGAAGCTGTCGTGAATGTCCTTGTGCAGGATCAACCGGCTGGTGGCCGTGCAGCGCTGGCCCGTGGTACCGAACGCACCCCACAGCACGCCGTCCAGGGCCAGCTCCATGTTGGCGTCGGGCATGACGATTTGCGCGTTCTTGCCACCGAGCTCGAGGGAAACGCGTTTCAGCGTCGCGCTGGCTCCCGCGGATATCCGCTTGCCGACCTCGGAGGACCCGGTGAAACTGATGAGCCTGATGTCGCGGTGCTCCACGATACGGTTGCCCACCACCGATCCCCCTCCGTGTACCAGGTTCACGACGCCCGCCGGCACTCCCGCTTCCTCCAGGATCTGCACGAGCGTGGTTGCGGTCCGCGGCGTGTAGGAAGCCGGTTTGAACACGACAGTGTTGCCGCACACGAGGGCGGGAAAAATCTTCCAGGTGGGAATGGCCATCGGAAAATTCCAGGGCGTGATGATACCCGCGACCCCGATGGGAATACGAAAGCTGATGTTCATCTTGTTGGGAAGTTCCGACGGCGCCGTGTGGCCGAACAATCTCCGTCCTTCCGTGGCCGCGTAGTAGGCGGTGTCAATACCTTCCTGGACGTCCCCGAGCGTCTCCGCCTTGATCTTGCCCATTTCCCGCGTCATTTCCGTCGCGATCTCGTCTTTCCTCTCAACCATCAGGTCGCCCACTTTCCTGAGGATGTCCCCGCGCTTGGGGGCGGGCGTCAGCCGCCACGCATCGAAGGCTGCCTTTGCCGCGGCGACGGCATCGTCCACGTCCTCGACCGTGGATTTCGGAAAGACGCCGATGAGGTCATCCCAGTCGGCGGGGTTACGATTCTCGAACGTCTCGCCGCTCCGGGAATCGACCCATTTCCCGTTGATGTAATTCTTAAAGACTTCCGACATGACATACTCCTGCAATGAATTTCAGATCAAGAAAAACCCGTGTAACACTTTCCCGTTAAGCGTGCGCCGCTTGCCCACACGAGGAACGCGAAACGGCGCCGCGTCGCCACGGGCGTTACAATCCCAGCCGCCCGAAGATCATATCAATATTCTTCAACTGCTCTTCCAGCGAGAAACAGGCGCGCAGCTCTTCCTCCGGAAGCGCCCGACGGACCTCTTCATCCTTGCGTAGCAAGTCGAAGAAATCTCCGCCCGACTTCCATACTTCCATCGCGTTGCGTTGAACGATTCGGTACGCGTCTTCGCGCGTAAGGCCCGATTCGATCAGCGCGAGGAGCACCCGCTGGGAATGAACCAGCCCGCACGTCAACTCGATGTTCTTTTTCATGTTGTCGGGATAGACGTTCATCGAGGATATGATCCCGGTCATTTTCGTCAGCATGTAGTGCAGCGCGGTCGTGGCGTCGGGAAGGATGACGCGCTCAACTGACGAATGGGTAATGTCCCGCTCATGCCACAACGCCACGTTTTCCAGGGCGCTCACGGCGTATCCCCGCAGCAGGCGCGCCATTCCCGCGACCCGTTCGCACGTGATGGGATTTCGTTTGTGCGGCATGGCGGAGCTTCCCTTTTGCCCTTTCGCGAAGCGTTCCTCGGCTTCCAGAACTTCCGTCTTCTGGAGATGCCGGATTTCCGTGGCGAATTTTTCCAATGAGCTCCCGATGATGGCCAACGTGCTCATGAACTCGGCGTGACGGTCGCGCTGAACGATCTGCGTGGAGATTGCCGCCGGAGCGAGTTCCATTTTCTCGCAAACGTACTTTTCCACGAAGGGGTCGATGTGCGCGTAGGTCCCGACCGCGCCGGAAATCTTGCCAACCGAGATCGTTTCGATGGCGCGTTTCAACCGTGCGATGTTCCGGTTCGTCTCCTCGTACCACAACGCCAGTTTCAAACCGAACGTCATGGGCTCCGCGTGCACGCCGTGCGTCCTTCCGATGCATGCCGTGTGCTTGAATTCCCGCGCGCGCTGCGCGAGCGCCTCGCGTAATTCGTCAAGCTTCCCCGCCACGATCAGCCCGGCACGACGAACGAGACTGGAAAGCGCGGTATCCACCACGTCGCTCGACGTCATCCCCAGGTGAATGAATCGCGAATCTTCCCCGACGTTCTCCGCCACGCAGGTCAAAAACGCTATCACGTCGTGATTCAGCGTTTTCTCCAGCTCGTTGATTCGATCCACGGAAAACGCGGCCCTTTCACGAATGCGGGCCGTCGTGCCGGAAGGAATTTTCCCCAGCGACTCCTGCGCCTCGCACGCGTACAGCTCAATGTCGAGCCAGGTCTGGAACTTCGATTCCTCGCTCCACAGGGAGCGCATTTCAGGCAACGTGTATCGGCTTATCATGGCGGTTCACGGCTTTTCGAGTTTCAGGGAGACCATTTTTTCTTCCCCATCCCGGAGAATTTTCAAAGGCAGCACCTCGCCCGTTCGGGAGGCGCCCACGATATCGACAATATCGTCCTCGTGTAAAATAGGTTCGCCGTTTACTTCCAGGATAATGTCGCCGACCTTGATGCCGGCCTTGGCGGCAGGGCTTTTCGCAGCCACGTTGGTAACGATTACTCCTTCCACCCTGGTCAGTTTGAAATGCTGCGCCAGCGCTTCCGTCACGCCCTCGATACGCAGACCGGTCCAGAATTCGCGATCGATCGCGCCGTCGGATTTCAACAACTCGATCACTTCCTTTGCCCGGTTGATAGGAATGGCGAACCCCAGGCCGATGTTTCCCTGGTTGGGAGTGTAAATGACCGTGTTGATGCCGATGACCCTTCCCTCGCTGTTGACCAGCGGACCGCCGCTGTTCCCGCTGTTGATGGCGGCGTCGGTCTGTATCATGTTGCGATAGATGCGCCCGTCTTGCTGTCGCAGGTTCATGTTCACCGCGCTGATGACCCCCACCGTCACCGTCGGCTTGGCACTCAGGTCGAACAAGCCGAACGGATTTCCCAGGGCAATGGCCCATTCACCGACGATGACGTCATCGGAGTTACCGAATTCGATGAATGGCAACCCGTCGCCGTCTATCTTCAACAGGGACAAATCTGAGACATGGTCCGTACCCACGAGTTCGGCAGGATATTTCTCGCCGCTGGTCAGCGTCACCACGATTTTCGTTGCGTTCCCGGCAACGTGATCATTGGTAATGATATAGCCGTCCTCGGAAATGAGAAATCCCGAGCCGAGACCGCGTACTT
>JAJRXL010000328.1 GCA_024276335.1 Bacteroidota bacterium | reverse complement strand
TGCACCAGTTCCTTCGTCAAAGCCAGACCAATACCGGTGCCTTCATTTGCCCTGGTGGTGGTGTCATCCGCCATGTAAAAGCGATCGAAAACATACGGCAGATGCTGGCTTGGAATACCAGTCCCGGTATCCCGAACGGTAATGACAATTCCACCCTGACCCATTGACAGGGTAACGACAATCTCATTGTACTCCGATGTGAATTTGAATGCGTTAAATAAAACGTTAACCAGAACCTGTTCCATTCTCTCCCGGTCGAAATACCACAGCAAAGGTTTAGCAACGTTTGAAAGCGTAGTATCCTCTTGAAACCGTAGATGGATGTTCCTGCGAGCCGCTTGCGATTCAAAGGAAGAAACCACGGCCCTGAGAAAGGCTACCAGGTCATACCTGCCAACGGACAGGAACATCATGCCGCTTTCCAACTTCGAGAGATCCAATAACTGGTTGATAAGACGCAACAGACGCCGGGCATTCCTGAACATGACCCGGTAATACATCATCGCATCCCCTTTGAAAGAATCGGACATCATTTCCCTGAGAGGGTCGATAATCAGGGTAAGCGGGGTGCGGAATTCATGTGATATATTCGTAAAAAACCTGGACTTGAGGTGATCCAGCTCCTTCAGTGTTTCCGCTTGCTCCTTCAGTTGGGTATTCTTGGTTGCAATTTCTTTGGTTCTCCCGACAATGATCCTCTCAAGAGCCTGTTTTTCTTGCTCATGTCTTACCGAGCGCCACTTGAGCAAACCCAGGACGAAACCGACAAACAAAAAGAAATATGCGCCGTATACGGGCCATGTTCTGAACCAGGGAGGCGAGATGGTAAACGCAAACCACCCTTCATTACTCTGTTGTTCATAAACGTTTCTTGCCCGCACCCGGAACCGGTAGTCGCCTTCCGGCAAATTGGTGTACACCTTTTTCGTGTCGGCAGTCCAGCCCGACCAGTCTTTGTCAAATCCTTCCAGGAAATACTGGAACCTGGTCGCGGACTCGTCGTCGAAAAACGGTGCGGCGCATTCGAAAGTGAGGGCGTTATTCTCGTAGTTCAGCGTTGCCTCGGACGGAACGAGCGGTACACCAGCAACAGCAGCGGCTGTTTTATCACCACTATATATAACCGAATCCTCGTTGACACGCACTTTACGAACCAATGCGGCAAAATTAAGATGATAATTTTTTTCAATCTTGGTCTCGTAACGAATAAGCCCGTTTTTACCGCCTATCCAAACAACTTCATCATCCGGATAGATATCCCTGGCTTTCAGGTACCTGTAGCGGAGAAATTGCTTGTATTCCCAGCGATACGAGCCGTTTCTCTGGCGCAGGGCAACGCTTGGATCATAATCCGATCCCACGAACCACATGTCCTGCCGTCTGCTCTCCGCCATGCGGAAAACCTGCCGATCGTCGCCAAACAAAGACTGTCCGAAAACATTGTCCGGTACAAAGCGTTGTTGAACCGCATCAAAGATGAAAACACCATTTAATGTCGCAAAGTACGTTCGCCCGCCGAAAGAATAGACATGATTATTTCCCATGGCGGGCAAACCACGTGTTGTGTCGTACCGTACTATTGAAGCATTATTAATATCAGGCCGGTCGGTTGAAGTACCAGCATCCAACCGGGGAAACGTAACGCGTACAACGCCTTCATACGGCGTACATAACCATAACGCCCCATCTTCGTCTTCGGCAATCCACCGAATGCGGTCTTCGATTCCAGGAATTCTTCCTTCGGCGATCCATCCCTTCTTTTCTCCCCTGAAATACTGGGAAGCCAATCCATTCCTCAATCCCACGAAAACCCGGTTCGTGTCATGCCTCGAGCGGCATAGAGAAAAAGCACCCCGCGAATAATCATCGTATGTTGCCCTGACTGGTGTCGCCCGCAGGTTGCGAATACTATAAACGCCGTCACTGGTGGCTACCAACAGCGATTTGCCTACTGAAAGCAGGTCCCAACACTGATTGTTGATTCCTTCTATCCGATTGAAACGTATTCCTCGCACTCCTCTTCTATCAACCAGTGGGGCCAAAAAATACACGCCCGAATGTGTTGCCGTATACAGAATCCCTTGATGCCTGACAGTTTTTTGAATCTGTTCTTCGAATCCTGACCGTGCGTCATACATGGTAGCCGGAGATGATATTTCTACCCTGCTGATCCCGTTGTTCGTTGCTATCCACAATCCCCCCTCCCTGTCCAGAAACAATTGCCGAACAACAGAGCTTCCCAGCCCGACGGACTTGTCGAGCACCATTCGCAATGTCCCTTTTCGATTAATAATCAAGACCCCGTTCAGATATGAAGACAACGCGATACCGCCGTCAGGGAGAATGACTCCGCCGCTAACCTGGCTTTCAAGAATGAATTCGCCCGCGGTTGTGGAAAATGGATATAATCCGGAGCCATCATACAACAACAAACCTTGTTGAACACTGACAACGAGTATGCGCCTGTGGTCGTACGGCAGCATAGCAACCACGTGTTGAGGGGGATTATGTTCCGGAAACGCTTGCAAGGAATTCCTGACAAGGCGGGACAGCCCAATGTTTCCTTGCACGACAAAAAAATCGCCGCGGACTAAAAATGAATAGCGGAACGATGTTCTTGCCTTCCAGACTTTTAACGTATCGGCCGAAAACAGGAAGATATACCTGGGAGTTCTGAAGAACACTCCCCGATCCGTGGCGTGGGTTTCCCAAACAGGTCCGCACTCGCGGTACTGTTCATCTATTCTGTCAAGAAGAGAAATGAATTGCAGGCGACCCGTGGAGTCGGGAGCCAGGTACCCCAGCTCGTTGAACGATCCCGCGTAAATCCTCCCGGAACTATCCAGGGCCAGGGAAAAAACGATCCGGGGGGATCCGAGTAAATCAATCAGCCGCCATGAGACGCCATCATATTCCAGGATGCCGGAGGTGTTTCCAAAATACATCACACCGCGCCTGTCCTGTAAGATGGCCCAGTTCTGACTGTGAGCGCCGTACTCCTGTGGTGTGTAGTTCCTGATGTGCGGAAGACCTGCTTCGTCCGACGGGGTCTGCGCAGATGTCTGTTGAGAAAACAACAGCAGGAATAGCGATATGTTAATAATTTTATGCATTGTCGCGGTGGAGAGTAAGGCCGCACACACAGAAAAAAAACACCTTCATCCAGGCGTTACATACTGATCGAAACCCTGTCTTCCCAGATAATTCCCCTTACCAATAAAACATAGGAAATGAAGCGTACCCTCGCAAACATGCACAATGGATGAGGCATATCAAAGGGTTATCGCATTCACGTATTAAATGCTTTCTACAACTGTGATATATGGGTACACCTTGCCGCCAAACCGGACAAACTCATTTGTTCCGATATCTGGTCGTGAGGAATCAAGAGATACGTCCACGGCTTGCCGCCATAAGCCTTCGCGTGCGCCGTGGCATGTTCACACCAGACGACGGCCGCATCAGCTTTTGATTGGACAACGTCGTCCGAAACTTCGGAGGCGCGCTTGGGCTCGCAGAGAAATTTCCCGGTTTTCGTTTCGACGACGAAATCCGGCTCATACGATTCATCGTGGCTGTAGTGAATCTGAAAATCGCCCTTGGCGGGCTTGAACCACTTGAGGACATCTTCGTCGTTTTCGAGGATCGCCGCGAAACGCCGCTCCGGGTCGGAGTCGAACTTCTGTACCGAATACAGGCATTTCAGAAATCCTCCGAAAAGCATGTTCGTAATTCGATTCTTCTCGCCTTCCGGGATGGGCGTTCTGAAGTCACGAACCTTTTGATCCGCTCCGGCCGTGTAGTTGTTCGGACGCAGAGTGCGAAATCCCTTGGTGACGTGCGCCTCGTAGGACGCGGCGGATTCCGTGAAATGGTCCTGCATCTGGGAGTGAATCAGGTTCACAAGAGATTGCTGGTGATATTGCAGCACATTCACCACGTCATCTTCTTCGCTCAGGTAGGATCGCAAGTGCGCGACAACCTGACCGGCCAGCTTGTAGAGCAACGCCGCGTGATCGTCATAGCTGACGTCATTGAAATCGATCAGGCCGCGCACGAGGTAATCTTCCGGCCGATTCTCCTCGACCACGCCTGAGCCGTCGCGCAGCTTGTACCGCTGCATATCGTGCAGGTGCTGAATGAGAATGTCCTGCGCCACCGGCTGCAGGTTGATGTTACTGGTATCCAGATCGAAATCTTCGTATCCGGCGACTACTTCGCCTTTCGGCACGACCACGATCTTGGGAATGTCGATGGAGAGATCCTGATAAAGCTCCGTTGTTTCCTTCACGACCTTTGTGATCGTATCTGCGCCAAGA
>JAJRXL010000327.1 GCA_024276335.1 Bacteroidota bacterium | reverse complement strand
TTTGGCAACGTGGAATCAGGGGAAGGACAGATCACGGAACCTCGCGACCTCACGGTGGACAGAAATGATATCGTGTACGTTCTTGAACCGAATAGAGTCGTCGCTTTCGATCCTTTTGGAACGTTCATTTGGTCCACGCAGAATGGTCAGCTCGATAACGCGACGAGCATCGCCGCGAATGACAATATCTTGACCGTAACGACGGCCGGCGCCGTTTTCCTTCTCGATCGCAAGGGAAACCTGCAGCAGTTATTGACAAAGAAGGATATAACAGGCCTGGAGAGGGTTCCCGACTTTCGCCAGGCAATCTTTTTTCAAAACAGGCTCTTGATTTTATCCGCAAATTATATTATCGTTTTAGCATCCTAAAAATGTTCAACCCGATCTAACAAGGAGGGAGCAATGGCACGAGGTCTTAACAAGGTTATGCTCATCGGAAACCTGGGCAATGACGTGGAACTCAAGTACACGCAATCCGGGATTGCCGTCTGTTCGTTCAGAATGGCGACTACGGAATCGTACAAGGATCAAAGTGGCAACGTCGTTGACAAAACAGAGTGGCACAACATTGTCATGTGGCGAAGACTGGCTGAAGTCGCCGGGGAATACCTTAAAAAAGGGAGCAAGGTCTATGTCGAGGGAAAGCTCCAGACGCGCAGTTGGGAAGATCAAAACGGGAACAAACGCTACATGACCGAAATTGTTGCCGACCGGATGATCATGCTCGATCGCCGCGAGGGAGGGGTGGAAGAAGTCCCCGTTCCGGAAGAAGCCGCCGAAACCGGCAAGGATGACGATCTCCCGTTTTAATCTCCTTCTTGCAAAAACCATATATTCGCTGTAGATTTCGTACAGCGGGGGACGCATAGCTCAGTTGGTTTAGAGCGCTCGCTTCACACGCGAGAGGTCGCAGGTTCAAATCCTGCTGTGTCCACAAAAACTCATTCATTTCATCGTTCATTCCGTGGAGAAAACTCTCACAGAGTCGTTTTACGCGCATTCGTGTTGACCGGATAACCGACACGGCTTTTCGACGATGGAGCATGCCACATCGCTTTAAAGGTATAGACATATTAAACGGTGTATTGTATTGAGACATCCTTGCTTTACAGGAGTGACCAATTTCTAAACAAAAACATCAATCACCCCCACAATAAGCGATATCGGGCAAAACTGGCCATTTTCTGTCTGGCTTAATATTTGCATCCCGTGAAGAGGTTTCATTTGATATAAGAGAATATGTTCTTGTTCATCGAATAAAAAAGAGGCGGATCATGAGAGCAACACGTTACCTATTTCTTTTTCTCTTCACTATCTTTTGTACGAATTTCATCGTTTTCAGCCAGGTCACTGTCCCGAAGGGTTCCTACATTATCCCGATGGATAACTCCTCGTCTGGGGCCAAGTACCAGGCCAAGGTGCTTAAGGCCTATGGTCTGGTATATGACCTGAATGCGAACAAAATACCCGTTCAGTGGGCGTTTTCGACAACAAAAGCCCATGCCGGCACGGATTTTCACGTCACGAATAACCAGGTAAAGGTGTATAACGGCAGTAATTTATCCGCGTTCGATTACAAGGGCGGTCCCTTCATTATCGATGCCTCGTACGCTTCTTCCGCCAAAAGTATCCTGGATAAATGGAAAAGCAAGGGCGTGACTATTCACGAGGTCAATTCCGCCATTTCGAGCGTCCCGGTCCAAATTACGCTGACATACAAACCCAAGGCCTACATCATCGCCTCGGACAACTGTAAAAGAAAACTGATTACAGACGTGTTGGACAAGGCAGGAATACCATCCACCGCGTGGACGTGGGGAAAGTGTCTGACCGGCGTTGATCTGGACTGTTATTCGGTGATCATGGTTCCTCATCGCAAGCATTGCGAATGGCCCACATTTTCCTCGGATCTTCCAAAGATAAAGTCTTTTTTGAATAGTGGCGGAAACCTGTACGCCCAGTGCGCCGCCACGAAAGCCATCGAAGATTCCGCGAGATTTCTCACGACAAAAGGATTTGAGAAAAACAACCAGAAGGAGAATTGGCAATACCCGAACGCAGGAGCACGCGTATTCTTTGGACAGTTCGTCGGAAAACTCGAAAAGGAAGGCGGGAATGTAAAATCGTTCCAGCCCGCGTCGGGCGGTTCATGGAGATCGAATATGATAGACGTGGCGCATAATAAATGCGGACCTGAACCTCACAAAGCCGTCCTGGGACGGAAGGACAACGACGCGACAAAAGGTTGGGTCATGTACGCGGGCGGGCATGAATTCAAATGCAAAACGGAATCCTCACGCCTTCTCCTCAATGCTTTCATCATGGGCGCGCGCCGCGAGGACTGCCCGTGCTACGATTTCTCTCCCATCTACATCGGCCCCGGACGTGACAT
>JAJRXL010000006.1 GCA_024276335.1 Bacteroidota bacterium | reverse complement strand
TGTGGCAGGTATTCCGGTTCGCAGCCCCGGCCCTCATGGCGGGGAACGCCGGCGTGCTCAAGCACGCTTCCAACGTTCCCGGCAGCGCCCTGGCCATCGAAGATGTGTTTCGCCGGGCGGGCTTCCCGGAGAACCTGTTCCGTACGCTCCTCATCGGCAGCGGGCAGGTGGCGGCCGTGATAGAAAACCCGCTTGTGAAGGCTGTGACCCTGACAGGGAGCACGCCCGCCGGACGGGCGGTAGCGGCGAAAGCGGGGGAGGCGCTGAAGAAAAACGTGCTCGAGCTGGGCGGCAGCGATCCCTACATCGTGCTCGAGGATGCCGATATCCCGGAGGCGGTTGCGACCTGCGTCACCAGCCGGTTGATCAACGCCGGACAGAGCTGCATCGCGGCCAAGCGCTTCATCGTGGTGGAAGAAGTGCGGGAGGAGTTCGAACGGTTGTACGTCGAGCTCATGCGCGCGAAAAACATGGGCGATCCGTTATCGGAGGAAACCGAGATCGGTCCCCAGGCCCGGCACGATCTCCGGGACGAACTTCACGCCCAGGTGGCGAAGAGCATCGAGATGGGAGCGGTCTGCCTGCTGGGCGGAACCATCCCCGAAGGCCCCGGCGCGTTCTATCCGCCCACCGTTCTTACCGGGGTAAAAAAAGGCATGCCTGCCTACGAGGAAGAATTATTCGGGCCGGTGGCTTCCATCATCCCGGTGAAAAACGAGGAAGAGGCGATTGCCGTGGCCAACGATTCCGTGTTCGGCCTGGGAGCGGCGGTGTTCACGCGGGACGTGGAACGGGGAGAGCGGATCGCGGCCACGGCAATTCAGGCCGGGTCGTGTTTCGTCAACACCTTCGTCAAGTCCGACCCCCGACTGCCCTTCGGCGGCATCAAGGAGAGCGGGTACGGACGCGAGCTGTCGCATTACGGCATCAAGGAGTTCGTGAACATCAAGACGGTGTACGTGAAGTGATGGTTATCCTTTCACGAATTCCATTACGCTGAAGAACATCAACCGCCTGAAGCAGGTGGACTGGGACGGGAGCTGGAGACTGTACCCCGCCGTGGAAGCAACGATCACAGCTGGGGGAAGCCTGGCCCTGCTGCCCGTGTATCCCAACCCGTTTACGAGCGGCGTAACGGTGCGATATTCCATCCCTGAAGCGGCGGTTTACACGCTGCGCCTGGTGGACATGCTGGGCAGAGAAGTGAGGAAGCTCGCGGGAGGCTATGGTGAAAAGGGCCTGCACACGGCACTGCTGGACGGAACGGGCCTTCCCGCGGGGACGTACCTGCTTCGTCTGGAAACGGCGGAACGTTTTGTAACGCAAGTCGTGGTGCTGGTGCCGTAGGGTCGTTTCGCTGCTATCCCCGCAAGCGGGGCTCCGTGAAGGTAGTGGGCGGTATTGACGCTATAAGATCACACCAACAATTTGCGGGGTTTACTCAATCCGCTGAGGGACAGATGCCTCATTCGCTGGTTATCGATTCCCTGTCAGGAACGTTGTTTTGTTCCACGGCTAATCACGGCGTGCTGAAAAGCTCGGACAATGGCGCGAGCTGGATTTCCGTGAACGCGGGGCTTGATACCGGCCGGATTCTTTTCGCGAGTACACTCGCTTTGGACCCCCGTAATTCAAATCATGTTCTGGCGGGTGTGCTTAGATCCGGAGGAGTGTCCTACCTCATGGAAACCACTGATGAAGGAAGGAGCTGGAAAAGAATAATCGCTCCGGAGAAGTGGACCTGGATAGACATGATTTTCCCGGTAAACGATGGCGGTTCTATCGCCTGGGTCGCCGGTTCCGATGGTATTTGGCGGGTCGATCTTGCCTTGAAGGAATGGAAGGATTACACTCCGGATAGCCTCTCTGGTTTTTCATTTATCGCGGTATCGGAATCAAACCCGGATGTTATCTATGCCGCAAATGAGTATATCAGTAAAAATTGCATACGAGGACGTCTTATCAGGAGCGCAAATAGCGGTGATTCATGGTCGCTCCTGCGGGATCAACTGCCGGTTTCCATAAAGAATATTTTGATCGATCCGGGGAATCCGGATCATGTTTATGTATTGGACAAAATGATCCGTGAAAGCCGCGACGGGGGAAAAACCTGGATCAATATCCTTTCCCCGGACACAAACAGCGTGCCGTTGGTCGCCGTCGCGCTTGATTGGGAAACAGGGAGATTGTACACGGGCAGTGTCAGAGACAGCGTCTATACTTCGTCGGACCGCGGGCATTCATGGAGAAGCCTGAACCTGGAACCCGGAGCGTTCATCAACGACGTGGTCATCGATCCGCGTGACCCGTGCAGGGTTTACGTGTTAAAAGTCAGCGGCCTGTTCCAGTCATCCAACTGTGGCGAATCCTGGGTACTGAATCCGTTCGACATCATATCATCCGTCGCGGACCGCAATGCTGCTCCCCAAGGTTTTGTTGTAAGGGGGCCGTATCCGAATCCCGCATCCTTAAGCACGGCTCCGACAGTATATCTTGATATCGAAGTGCGGAAAAGGACGTATATTGAAATCGAACTCTTCGATATTTTCGGAAGAAGAGTCAAAGTCGTTAATCAACACCGGAAATTCGAAACAGGTCGGCACGTGATTTCCATTCCCATGACGGATCTCGCGCCGGGCATGTATTTTATTTCGCTATTCGATGGCGCGCGGATGGTATGGAGAAAAATGGTGGCGCTTTTATGAGCGGCGGTAGGGTAGGAGAGAGAGGCCTGCGGAGCCCCGCGGCGGCATCCAGGAGTTCGTAAATATCAAAAACGGTGTACGTTAGGTAAAGTTCACGACTGTCCAGTTCGACAAACGATATATTAACGACCGATCAACATCTTTCCGCTTCTGCTGCCGTATTCGGTTGTGAGCAGGTAAAAGATCATCCCGGAATTCAGCGCTGGAAACATGTCGCTGGTGATATTTACACGGTGAATGCCGGAAGCGTGTCTTTCATCCACTATGGTTGATAATTCCAAACCAAGAGGCGAAAAGATCTTCAGTTGCGCATGCGTTTCTTCCGGAAGGTAGTACTCCAGGGTTGTCGACGAGGCAAAAGGGTTGGGATAATTGCGTATGAAAATGCGTTCCAGCAATTCTCTTGCAGTCGGTTCGGCCTGGGATTGCGTATTTCGGCTCTGTGTTAACCAGGCAGACTTGGATACCGCTTCTTTCGGTTTCACACGCAGGAATGCGCGTCGCATGGATCTGGCTGATCGTAGTTGTTCCTGATCAAACCCGTACTGTTCCATCCTTGAGATTACAGAGTCCACTTCCACCGTGTCGCGCCTGGCCATTGCAATAAACTGCTGCAAAGGGAGAATCGCCGCCGCATGTGGACTTGAAGGGTACTGAGTCCATAATTGCTTCGCCTTTTGTTCGGCTGTATTCAAGTCCCCGCCGAAAAAGTACGCGTGACCCAGCACCCGCAATAATGCCGCCTTTTTTCCTTGCCTCGTTGCTGTATTGTAATGCGACTGCAAAAACGAAACCAGCCGTGAAAAGCTCGTTTGCAAGCTGTCCCGGTACTTGAACACGTGAGCCCTCTCCATGTAAAACGCTCGCTTGGCGGCAAAAGCGGCAATGTATGAATCGTTTGTCTGCTTGATGATATTTCCAAGCGTCTTGTACGCGCCGGAAAAATTGTTGCCACGGATGGATTGATTCACCTGCCGCAATCCCTGCTGCAAGCTCCGCAAAGATGATGTTCCTTTGCGCAGGTTCCATGAAGAACTACTCTTCGCCGCATCAGGCAACCCGTTTTTGTCTTCGATATCGCCGCCAGTTTGGACTCCCCATCTCGTGCCTGGGGTGCCGCATACGGATGCGAGCTGGAAACAGAGAGCTGAATCGTGGAATACCGTCCCTCCGTTTGCTACATCAAAGAGCATGTTTTCCTGGGCGGAACTTAGCGTCCCATACTGCCCCGTGCAGCCGGCGGCGGGTGTAACGCCCCACCAGGTTTTTGGCATTTCCACCAGGGCCATGTCGATAGCCCTGACGCGCGTAACTGTTGAATCGGTTGCAGATACGGTATTCTCGCCGTTCTGGACTCCGGGCGTCGGGTCACCGCCCCAGACATAACCGAGGTTGTGAACATCAATCTGTCGCTGGATGTTGTTGAAGATTTCATTTCTTCCCGGCAAGGTTAGCTCGCTCATCTGTATTTGCGCGTCATCGCCGTACAAACCGTTATATACATGCTCCCTGATGCAATTGTACAGGAATAGTCCGTACCCGGAGGTGTTCAACCCCGCGCCCTGGTTGTTGTATTGAATGGTGTTTCCATGCAAGTAGTAATCGCTGCCGGCGTTAAGCGCGCCCGTCCACCAGTGGTTTTCGATCTTGCTGTTCGCCAGGTACAGATAGGACATGTCCGGACCGGGTTGGAGAAAGACCCCGTCCCCGTGCTTGGGATCGCCGCCGGGCCTGTTGGGAACGGGATGCCGGAGGATGGCGCTGTTGCGGATCATGTTGCCCGTGTAGGATGCCCCATACAAGTGTACGGCGCTGCCGCTGGTGAAGGGACTCGCGTACACGTTCTGTATCACGCAGCTATCCAGCGAGATGGACGCGTTACTATATGCCACAAGGATGCCGCCCCACTCGCTGACCGTGTTGGGGCCCGTCGAGTCGCCGCGAAAGACGGTATTATGAGCGATAAACACGCTATAGACGTCAAAATGCGACAACGTATCACGGAAGCTCCAGGCGCAGGGCGCGGCGCCGGTGCCCGTGCTGTTTATGTACGCGGAATGATAAACCTGTATGGAAGGAAGCCCGTACAAGGAGGTTCCCGTTTCCGCCATGAATGTTCCGTTTCCTTCCACGAATATGGTATCGAGGTTCCCGCTGAATTTCATATCGGCGCCCGCAAAAACGGCCTGGCCCTTGACGATCATGTTGGAAGGATTGACGAATTCCAGCGTACCTCCGCCGGAAAACGTTATAGAAGAGTTCTCATCAATTTCAAAATCCTTGTGGAACTCGAAGTTGGGATTGATAATCGTGCCGCTGCCCTTGATGGAAAGCGTATCGTACACGATAGCCTTTCCCGTGCCTTCGAATTCTAGAGTTGCGTTGCTGAGAATAATCTTGGAGCTATCCAGCAAGTACAACATACCTCCGTCTTTTACCGTGATCTTGGAACCTGAAAGAAGCGTGAGAGAAGAGCCGATGTCGAGGATGAGGGTGTCGTAGATTGAGATATTAATCCCAGCATTTAATGAGATATCTGATTTAGCTTTCAGGCGTGACTTGCTACTCAGGTACGTTTCGACAATGATATCACTTTCTATATCTCGAGGTTCGCGATAGCCGGCAAATTGAATACCCGGCTTCCATAAGACATATTTTGCAGCAGTAGAATTATTCGTCGCTTTTGGAATATGCCCCTGTCCTATAAAAACAGTATAATCAGGGGAGGAAGAATTAATCGGGCTAATGCCTATTGCTCCATCACTAAATCTGCGAACCCAGTAGAATTTATTCTCTTTACTATCGAAATCAACTGCATGATCAATAACGTAAAGATTGCTGCTGTCTTTAGCCCCATAGCTGTGGATCGCGTCAGATCCTTTTGAATTGGTATAATCAGCTTGCTTGCCATCGGAAATATGATAATAAAACCAAAAATACGCGGAGCCAACGTAATTATAATTCTTTGAAGAATGCACATCTACGATCATTTCATTCCCGTATGCTGCCATGGGATGGGTAACACGATTTTCTCCGTGAAGATTTGTAGGCGCCGGGTCTGGAGCTGGATTTTCATTTGTGAAATTGAGGATATCCATTCTATTCCACGTATTTTTGGAAGAAATAATCGCACTTCGTTCAACTATTTGATCAAAAATAAGAGAATCCTTACCCTGAAAATACGATCCATCCGGATTTAGAATTTTCCGATAGTTAATCATAATAATGTGTATTCGCTTTGTGCCATCTTTTTCCGAGATGATGATATCAGGATATCCACCGTGTATGACGTTTATAGAATCGATATCCAAGCTGTCGGTGATAATTTTGAATTCGTCCCATCGTGGTGGAGCCAGGTTGAAATTGTATCTCGAATAAAGCACTTCTTGATCCGTGCCTGTATCCCATGTAACATGTATATAGTCCCCATCAGCAGCCATTTGTAAACGATTTGATTGTGCTGATGTCATAGCATAACGTTCGTAATTATCAGGTTGTATCCAGTTTTGTCCTCCATCCGTGCTGCGACGAAGATGTATATCGTTTCCATCTCGAAAGGCGACATGGATCTCTTCAATACCGTTACGTATATTTGAAGAGATTGAAGGGAGAACGTCCCCGATGATATTCACTTTAACGACAGAGCTGTGAATCATATTTCCGTTAGCTCCAATAAGTGCATGTACAACACACTGAGACGAATCGTACACAATATGCATTCCAAGTTCATTTGCTATTATATCGTAGTTGTGAGGGCCGCCGGAGAAAGATATCGGCACCGGAAAACTGAAACTTGTAGGTACGGGCACCTGAGCATGTAACAGGTTCGGCAGAACCACTGCTAATAGAACGTAAAATACACGCATGAGTTTCTCTCAATATTAATGGGAAACAAATTATACTTACCGTAGGACAAGGAGTTTCCTTACTGCCATCATTCTATCGCTTGTAAGCAGGATAAAATACAATCCAGCTGTAAGTCCATCCGTATTAATTCGTAACTTACGAGTGCTATTCTGGTTTTCGATATTGAAGAGAACCTTTATAAGACGGCCATCTGATGAATAAAGTGTTAACTTGCATTTGGAGCTTCCGTTTATTACAACTGAAGTTCCAGATTGTCCGGAGGCAGGGTTTGGGAATGGAAACGATAGATGAAATGTATTAAGGTTAACACTTTTTCCTTCAATATTTGTTAGGCGATTGAAAGAGTATATATCTGTAAATCCACCACGGGGTTCCTCAAACCTCTGCTGGCTTATAATCAGGTCCTGGGTACCGTCCCCGTTTATATCAAAAAGCCTGATCCCTATCTCGCTTTGGAAGGACTTCATCCACATCATTTTGTACTCATCATCCTTGTTGGCTTTGAGAATAAGGGCAAAACCGCCGATGCTTAAAACAAGTTCATCACGACCGTCTCCATCCACGTCTCCAGTTACAATTCCATGTTTGAGCGCCCCGACCCCCTTGATCTCGATCCACAGGCTTACCTCAAAGTCGTCATTACCAACCGTTTCATAAACGGCGATGTTTGATAGGCCACCGAAAAAGTGACTCCCAATGAAGCACTCCGGCTTTCCGTCCCCATCCAAGTCGTTCCCCTCATAATTAAATCCGGCATTCTGTGCGCGTGTTGTATCGTTGAACGTAACAAGATAAGTACTATCGTTTCCACCGATCTCTATAAAATATACGAAGCCACCAACAGCTACGGTGGCAAACTCGCCCTTACCGTCAAGATCGAAATCGCCAACCGCCCATGATCCCCATTCAAATTTCTTATCAAAATTATTTTTATATACATCCCTGAAGGTCATCAATGATAAGTCATATTTTGATACAATAACATCAGCTGAATGCTGAGGATTTCTGTTTCTAAATACAACCTCATCAAATCCGTCACCATCGAAATCATAGATACGAGGATACTGCGATCCACCCCATTTACCTAATCTTTCGGCTGAACGTATCTTTGGAGTATCTGACCCAGAATTAGGTTCAAAGATGAGGATTGAGCCGGAACTATCTCCTGCAAATTGTGGTGTATTGTCTGAATAAAAAATGCCGGGTCCGACTGGCACAAACCCAAATCCATAGTATTCGTAAACCTGTTTTAGTGATTTTGTAAGTGTATCCGTCATGTAGATAAACGAACCCGAATAGGAACCGTTTAGAAGTCTTGCTCCAATTAGGTATCTACGGCCTTGCTGGGAAATATATCCTACGATTGGATCATATCCTGTTCCAAGCGGTATTCGGGCTTCTCGCACGAAGAGATTAGAATACCGAGAAGTATCTATCGATCCTACGTCAATCGTTATGATCTTCTTCGGTTGCTTTCCGCCATACGTCCGCGCATCGGCCACAAGCTGCCGGAAGGTCTGCCCGGTGAGCGTGTCCCTGAACTCGAACCATCCATCTCCAATGCTCCTGTACGTAACCGGTGAATGCCAGCGTTGAATGACCTGTTCGATTCGCATCGTGTAATAACTCTCCTCGTCCAGCACCGAGAGCGAAACCGCCGCCAGGAGAAGAGCCAGTATTTTCAGTGTTCGCATGTTG
>JAJRXL010000326.1 GCA_024276335.1 Bacteroidota bacterium | reverse complement strand
GTATGAAACGACAACTTCTGATGGGATGAAGATGGACGTAAGCTCCGTTCAGGACGTGCTATCTACAAAGTTAAGAAGGTGGGGGTAAAAGTCATAATAATAGAGAATGAATAATGAAGAATTTGGGCTTCGAAGAGAAGAACGGCGTTCCATGAATTGGCGGATTGGCGAATGGGACCTTTGACCTTGTACCTCGACTGGTACAAGAAAAAAGTGTTCGAGCCACGAAGCGTTGAGCGGAGTTGCCGCGAAGCGGTCCCCTCAGGAAACCACGAGCTCGTGTCCAACGTTCTAACGATTCATCATTTCCGCAATATGGAGGACGAAATTTGCCGCCGTGCCGACGACATCGTCTTTTTTCGGAACAGGGTAGGTCGGTTTTTTCATTTCCGGGTGAGCGTCCACGAACGTGCGCAGCTCGCTCAACGTCCGTCCGGTCGAGGCGAGGGCGCGGTCGAACTCCTGCCGCGCCTTGTGTCGGGCGCTGTTCAGCACCATCTGCACCCTGCTGTGCGCGTTGATCTCCCCCTCGCCGGAAGTCTCGATAGGAAGGTAGATCAGGTCGCGATGGTGCTCGGTGACTGCCGCCTGTGCGCCGTCGGACTGGGTGCTGGGCATGCAGCCGAACGGCTTGACGCTGAGCACCATGTGACTGAGGCCGTGTTGGTGGTAGTAGATGTTCTTGGCGATCTCGAGGTGCCCTTCGCCGCCTTCCGCCCGCGTGTTGAAGTAGGGTTTTCCCAGACGCTGCAGCTCTTCCTGGTCGATCAGCCGGTGCAGGTTGGGACTGAGCGCGTCCTGGAGGCGCGTGTACTCGCGGTTGAAAACGCGTTCCGTCAGGTTCATCACCGCCGTCCGCCGGAGATAGCGGAGGTACAGGGCTGCCCGTCGGTCGAGCCGCCAGGGAGAGAGGCGCTTTCCATCCTCGGGGAGGCCGCGCCGGTCGCGCAGGAATTGCTTATGCTGGGCGATGAGGTAGAGCAGCCATGTGCCGATCGGCTCGACCATGATTTCCGCCCCCTCGTTTTCGAGGAAGCGGAACATGTTGAAATTCCCGTCTCCTTCCGTGATCTGGGCCCAGAATTCCCCCGTGATCTTGACGACCGGTTTGACCCGGAAACGGTCAATGGCCACCGTGTCGAAGAGGGCACGGACGCGACGCATGGCATCGACCAGGTCCCGGCGCGTCACCTGGCGCCAGGTCTTGACGAGATACTGGGCTTTTTTCTCGAACTTCGTGCCGTCCAGCAGCTTCTTCCAGCGGGGACCGGGTGCGACGATCGGCTGGTCCTTCAGCAAGTCGTGCAGGAACCGCAGGGCCTCGTCCCGCGCGCGGTCGGTCGCGCCCGGTTCCACTTCGTACGGGCGAAGCTGCCAGACGAGTTCGTTTACCATGTCGCCGATGTTCAAGGCGTTGATGAGGCCCAGGAAAAAATCGTAATTCATGTCCAGGCCCGTATCGCCGTCGGATTGGTCGAGCCCGTTAAGTTGCTGGAAGAGCAGGACGCGGAACCCGTCGAAACCGGAATTGCGCAGCGCGAGGCGGAACGTCGCCTCGTACATGCCGAAACGGCACGGGCCGCACGCGCCGGCGGTAAGAAAGACGTAGCGGTCGAGTATCTCCGCTTTGCTCATGCCCGAGGATTCGAGACCGCGGAGGTACTTCAGCAGGTTGCCCACGGTAAAGTAGGTGGGATTGCACTGGCCGTTGTCGCTGAATTCTCTTCCGATCCGGTACGCCTCGACGTCGGGCAGAGGAAGGGGCTCGCAGTTGTATCCAAGACCTCGCCAGGCCCCCGCAATCAGGCGCTCGTGCGCGGTGGTCAGTCCTCCGAAGAGAATGGTCGTACGGTCGCGTTGCCCGCGCGTGAAGGGCAGCTCGGCAGGCCTGCGGTAGTGACGGACCTGGCCGGATCGATTTCCGCCGATTGCGCGAGACTCCCGGCGCCGTGTTTTCGTGCGACGACTGATCATATCCTTTTCAAGAATCTGAAAGTGGGTCGGTCTTCTGTTTCCCGCAGTTGAAGCGGTCGTGTTTTCATGCTGAAATAAAGCATGTGGTCGGTCTTATCCAAGCGCGTTAGGTGGCGCTTCCGTTGCTCCGGTTTTTTCGCGGTCATTGCTTCGACGATGCAGAACGAGGGAAGAGTGCTATCCGCCGCCGTAACGCTTTTTCATTTCGTTCATGCCCTTGAGATCCCCGATAATCGTGAGCTTATCGCCTTCCTGGAAAACGGTGTCCCCTTTCGGGACGATGGTCTGTCCGCCCCGGCGCAGGAGAGCGATGAGGCAGGTGTCGGGAATCCGGAGCTCGCGCAGGGGTTTCCCGATGAGGGTTTCCGATGCCGTGCCTTTCTTGACGAACAGCGACAGGAAACGCTCGTCGTGCAGTAATACTTCTTTCAGCTCCTGGTCGTCAGCGGCTTGTTCCCACTCATGCATGAAATTCTCGTCGTCCACACGACCCGCGATCTGGGCCAGTATTCGCAGGTGCAGGGTCGGGTTGTCTTCGGGGCTTATCAGGAAAAACACCGCCTTGACCACGGCTTCATCCTCGTCGTCCGGCGTGAGGGGGTTGTTGTACACGATGTGAATGCCGGGCCGACAGCGCACAAGGATCATCTCCGACTGCTCCAGGCCCTCGATGCGGAGGTGCGGAAGCGCGATACCGTGTGTAACCGGCGTCACACCGATGCGGGTGCCTTCGAGAAATTGAGTCTTGAGTTCCTTGGCGCTGTACGGTATGAACTGGGCGAACCATTCCGACGCCAGTTCCACGACGTCTTCGAACTCCGTCGGTTTATCGAGATCGATAACGTAACTCTTTGCCACGATTTCATCGTATGGATCGTCTTCCCGCAGGCCCTTTTCCTTGAGAATGCCCCGGAGCTCGCGGTCCAGGCCGCTGTAACGCAGTTGGCCCAGGCGCTCGAAGATGTGGTAGATGGCGCCGGTGCGCATGACGCTGCCCCGGGCGTAGTACCA
The DNA here is from genome assembly GCA_024276335.1 of Bacteroidota bacterium. Taxonomy (GTDB): domain Bacteria; phylum Bacteroidota; class Ignavibacteria; order SZUA-365; family JAADGX01; genus JAADGX01. The sequence continues at coordinate 1,324 of JAJRXL010000326.1, read as the reverse complement.
GTACCACCCTGCCCCGGCCAGGAGGATCCCGGCGCTGAACGCGATAGACAGGGCGCCCATTTCCGCGATGAGGACCAGGGGCGCAATAATGCCGGTAATCTGTGTCCAGGGATAGAGCGGCGAGCGAAAGCCGGGGTCGTACGACTCGATGCGACTCTCGCGCATGACAATGACGGCCAGGCAGACAAAAGCGAAGACGAGGAGTTGGAACGCGCTGGCCAGCTTGGCGATGCCGGTCGGGTCCAGCAGCAGGAGAATGGCGATGATGGTTCCCAGCGTGAAAAGGATGGAAGACACCGGTGTCCCGCTTTTACCCAGCCGATGGAAGAACCGGGGCAGGATATGGTCCCTGCTCATGGCCAGGGGATAGCGGGACGCGCTCATGATACCGGCGTTCGCCACGGACACGAACGCTACCAGCGCGGCAATAGAAACGAGAATAAAACCGGGCTCGCCGAGTATGGCCTTGGCGGTGGTTGCCACCGGAGTGAGATCACCCCGGAGAACTTCCATCGGCAACACGCCCACCATGATAACGGTTCCCACGCCGTAAATAACCAGCGCGGTGGCGAGGGCGAGAAAAACACCCAGCGGGATGTTCCGTTCGGGATTCTCGATTTCCTCCGAAAGGCTGGCGATTTTCGTGACGCCGACGTAGCTGATGTACACGAGGCCGGCGGTGCTGAGGATGGCGGAAGCGCCGGGATCGAAGAAGCCGGTGAAATGTACGGGGTTGATTTCCTGGAGCCCGTTAAATATGAACCAGGCCAGGACGCTGAGAAGGAACACCACGAGGAACAACTGGAACCGCCCGGTTTTCTTGGCGCTGTAAATATTTAGTATTCCGAGCGCGATAGCCAAACCGATGGCGACCGGTGTAATCGAAACACCGGATACGAACAAGGCGATGTACGCGCCCATTCCGATTAGCGCGAAGGCGACTTTGAGCACCAGTGCCAGCCAGGTTCCCATGCCGCCGATGGTTCCCACCATGGGCCCGAGGGCCCGATCGAGAAAGTAATACACGCCGCCCGCGCGGGGCATGGCGGTGGCAAGTTCCACGATGCTCAGCATGGCGGGGATGAGGGGCACGGCAGCTAAAACGTACGCGAGCACGATGGCCGGACCGGCTTCCACTGCCGCAAGGCCGGGTAGTAAAAACAGCCCTGCACTCAACGTCGTACCGGTGGCGATGGCATAGACGTGGAGCAGCGAGAGTTCTTTTTTGAGACGCCTGGAACGTTTGAGTTCTATCATTATTGAATCATGTGTTCAAATTGCAATGGTGAACGCGCGAATGAAACGTCTTTTCGAACATGTTTCC
>JAJRXL010000325.1 GCA_024276335.1 Bacteroidota bacterium | reverse complement strand
TGAAACCGTCCCAGTCATTTTCTGCAAAGTTCAGAACGCAATAACGACGCCCGCGCCGGGAGCCCCGAATTTCGTTACGGGGTAGATGAAGACGCGTGACAAGGCGGAATCCTCTCCCCTGTCCCTGTTGATAGCCACGACTACCCTTCCCATGGTGAACCCGATTGCCGCTCCCAGTACCGTGTCCGAAAACCAGTGGCGGTCATTATGGATTCGCTGCCAGGCAGTAATTCCAGCCATGCCATACAAAATGACGGATGCTACCGGACTGCCAATTTCCTCGGCCATGACGGTTGACACGGCAAAAGCCACCGTGGCGTGACCGGAAGGCAACGAGGTGCGGTCGACCGTGGTCTGGAAAGCACGGTACGAGAATGCTCCCTCGTCCATGTACGGTCGCGCCCGCCCCAGCAGGAACTTGAGCGTTATGGTCAGTACACCGGCGAAAGCCACCGACTCCAGGATTTCCCGCCCGGTGCGACGAAATGCCGGCTCGTGGAAAACCAGCCCGCCGATGTACGACGCACCTCCCAGGACCACTGCGCGCTGCGCCAGGCCGTACGAATCGCCGATCTCCAGGAGAATGTTTTCAGAACTGAGTTGATTGCGCTGCATGACCTCCCTGAACTGTTCATCTACGAGGAAACATGCTGCTGTAAAACCGACAACCGCCGCCGTGTAAAGCGCATCCGTGGAACTGAAGCGCCAGGGACGGGAAAACACCTCGACGCCGTCCGACAGGGCGCGGTCGAGATCATCTCCGATCGTCCGGAAACAGCCGCGCGTCGAATCCGGCTCCGTCGTAACGGGTTGCGCCGCCAGGAGTGGCGCAAGAAGAAATACAACAGCCAGGAAGTGAAGGATGGATTTCATATATCCCAGGGTACAATAAAAGCCGTCTTCAATGTAACAGCATTTCGGGTATTTTCCATTTTCCCTGCGAATGGAACCCCGGGTTGTGACGTTTGAATCCGGCGTTTCTTTTGCACGCGTGAATCATTAGATTACCATCACCATTACCGATGAGTCATCGTCCCCCGTACCCATGCGGCAACTTTTCATATCCTGGTTCCTCTTTCTCATCGCGACAGCGCCGATGTTTTCCCGGGTGAATATCATGTTAGCGGAATGATTCCGAATCCAGGATGAAGCGGCATTTCAACATAATGAAAGCCCGGTCCTTGCTTCTCTACGCTTTACTGTTCGCAACGTGGATTACCGCGTCGGTTCCCGCTCAACAGGATAGCGCCTCCTCCGACGATATTATCTTCACGGGCAGGTATTCCACCGAACGGGATTCTCTTCAATTCCTTCGCCTTTACGAAACCGTCACATCGCTGTACGGCCGCGCGCTCGATTCCGCGCTCGTTTTCATCGACTCCGCGTACGGCGTGGCGCGGCGTTCCATCACCGGCGGGGCCCATCCCGACATCGCTCAGGCGTGCATGGTGAAAGCGTACATCCTCGACGACCTCGGGCGGCTCAAGCAGGCGGAGACCGGCTACGGCCGGGCTCTGGAACTCTTCCGTGCATTATTCACGGGAGCCTCTCCCATGCTCGCCCAGTTGATCAGCAACGTGGGCGACTTCCACTGCCGCGCGGGAAAGTCCGAACGGGGGGTGGCGCTCCTGACGGAGGCAGTGGAAATGAACCGCGAACTTTTCCCCGGCGGAGTGGAACTCGCCGTGTCCCTGGGTAAGGCCGCCTGGTGCCTTGAGGCCGCGGGTCGCCCCGACCTGGCGGAATCTTTCTTCATCGAAGCGCTCTCGCTCCTGCGCCGCCTGCACAGCGGCGATGATACCGGCATCGTCCGGGCCCTGTCCGACCTCGGCGAATTCTACAAGCGCCGGGGCCAATACTCCGATGCCGAGCCGCTCTTACTCGAAGCCCTTTCCATGATTCGCCGCCTTCATCCCGGCGACAACGAAAACACGCTGGCCATCATCTCCGGGGCGGCGGAGCTGTTCGACCTGCGCGGCGAATACGCCGAAGCCGAACCCTTATACCGGGAGGCGCTCGATATGAGCCGCCGCCTTTACCCGCGCGATCATCCCGGACTTGCATCCACGCTCGGAAGCGTGGCCTTCTTTATTTATCAACGGGGACGGTACGAAGAAGCGAAGTTGCTTTTCCTGGAAAACCTCGAGATGCTGCGGCGCCTCTATCGCGACAATCACACCGACGTAGCGCGGGCGCTGGTCATGCTCGGAACCGTCTATGACAAACTCGATGAGGCGGACAAAGCGGAACGACATTACCGACAGGCGCTGGAAATGACCCGGAACCTCTACTCCGGCGATTCCTTCAATACCGTCCTGGCCCTGAACAACCTCGCCACGTTCCACACCAACCATGACCGCTTTGCCGATGCCGAGCCCCTGATGCGGGAAGCGTTGGACGTGAGCATTCGACTGTTCGGCCGGAAACACGGTGTCATCGGAGTCGTCAAGGGCAACCTCGCGGCATTGTACGAAAAAATGAACAACCTTGTCGAGGCGGACCGGCTGTACCGCGATGCGCTCGCTATCCTGCACGCGGTTTTCTAAACGGGGCACATACAGCTTCTCCATGCCGACAGGAAATACGCGGATTACCTGGCCTCCCGTGGAAAGGTCCGGGAAGCATCGCGGTACTTCGATTTCGTGATGAAGGGCACCGTCGCCGCGCTCCACCAGTCCTTCAGCTTCGAAAGCGAGGAACAGCAACTGACTTTCATCGGCGCCGTCCTGAAACCCAACCTGGACGCGTTCTCCCGCTTTTGCCTGGACCACGCTGCCGAGCTCCCCTCCCTGGCGGGACGGTTCCTTGACGCCCTGCTGCGCCTGAAGGGAGCCGTGGCCAACGAAAGCGCCCGCCGAAGGTTTGAGGGTTCGAAAAACCTCCACGCACTCATGATCAATCGCAAGATTACTTCGCTGTGGGAGCGCGACGCCTTGTTGTCCAGCCGCGTGCAGGATTCCACTATGAGGGCGCAACGCCACGCCATTCGGTTCAAGGCGGACTCCCTGGACGCTGTTCTGCGCAGGCTGGACAGGGAATACGACAAGCTCCGGCGGAGACAGGACGCGGGGTGGAAAGACGTACAACGCCAACTGACCTTTGACGAGGCTCTGATCGAGTTCGCGGCGATCCCGGCGGAAACTGACTCGCTCATGTACTGCGCCGTCGTCCTGAAGAGAACCGGGGAGCCGTCATTCGTTGCGCTGTGTTCCGAAGGGGAAATCCTGCCTTTTCTTCCGGAGGACATATCACCGGAACATCCGTCATACATCACCGATTCAGCGCTGTCACACCGCCTTTACCAGCGGTTATTCGAACCTCTCGAACCACGTCTCGAACATATCCGTCGCCTGTTCGTGGTTCCCGACGGCATTCTCCACCGCATCGCGTTCGGCGCTTTAGTCAGCTACCCGGCGGAAGACAGTATCGTGTATCTCGACGCCCGGTTTTCCATCCAGCGACTGGCGGGGGGACGCGACCTCCTCAACCGTAACGTACGATATCACCCTGTCCCTTACCGGAGACCGGCCGATTTCGTGCTCGTGGGCAACCCGGCGTTCTCGCTCGACAGCTCCCGGCAGGTGAACGTGTCCCGGTCCGTCCGAAGTGTACATCGAGATCGCGAGCTCACACGCGGCGACGGCGACCGAGGTTCGGAATGGGGCCCTCTGCCCGGCACGGAAAGGGAGATAGAAGCTATCGCCGGCATCTGGCGCGAGCACAATATTCCCTTCCGGATGATCACGAAGGAAAGGGCCGTCGAGGAATCGATCAAAGCGCTGGCGGACAGCTCGCCACGCGTGCTCCACCTCGCCACGCACGGCTTTTTCTTTCCCGTGCAGCGCAAAGCGGAATTCACCGGCGCTTTTACCCTCTTCCGGAAACGCGGCGGAAGCCGCCTGCGGGTCGAGGACAACCCCATGCTGAGGGCGGGGCTGGTATTCGCCGGCGTGAACCGGGTGTGGAGCAGCGGACGCGCCATCCCCGGGGTTGACGACGGCATTCTTTCCGCGCTGGAAATAAGCAGGCTGAACCTGACCGGCACGGAGCTCGTCACGCTTTCCGCCTGCCAGACCGGCCTTGGAGACATTCGCAACGGCGAAGGGATATTCGGATTGCAGAGGGCATTCAGGGCGGCGGGCGTCCGGGCTCTCATCATGAGCCTGTGGAAGGTCGCCGATAGGCCCACCGCCGAGATGATGGCTGTTTTCTACCGGCGCTGGCTGGACGGAATGTCGAAAGCGGACGCCTTTCGCGCTGCCCGGCTGGAGATACGTTCCCGGTATCCCGCGCCCTTCATCTGGGCGGCATTTGTCCTGGTCGGTGAGTAAAGCCTGTTTCCGTCAAACATTTTACCTGCTGAAGGCGTCAGCCCTCCACAATCCACGCTCGTTCTTCCTAGCGTCACGCTCAGCCCGGCGGTATTCCTCCATCTCGTCGAAGGGAAAACGCGTGTAAGCGTGCGCGTATCCGTCCGATATCATCTTCAGGTTGATGCTCGTCCCGTCTTCCAGGAACACGTACCTGAGCAGGCGGCCGTACCGGTCGCGGTC
>JAJRXL010000324.1 GCA_024276335.1 Bacteroidota bacterium | reverse complement strand
TGGAGGACCGTGGAAAGGATCGTTTCACTTATTTGTCACGGGGTTCTTTTAATAATTCTTCGATACGGAGTTTCGCTTCGTCGCGTGGAATCGTCAAACGGGGGCGCGCTGCATTCAGGACCTCATCGAAATCAGAATAATGCCCCTTGAGGTACATGTAGATATGGTACCCAAGGCGCACCTGATCATTGGGCTCCACGGTAGGGATCGAGGACGCAACGTGGTATGCTTTGTGTTCCATGCTTCCTTCCGGCCAGAGTTGGATTGTTGGATTCATAAAATTCCTTTAGGTCAATAACAATGCTCTGCGTAATTACAGGCTCTCAATATATATAATATGTGAAGCAGCAGGGGGATCATCAAGTGCTATTTTCATGCATGGAGAATACGTGAGGATGACGATGGGCACGATGTTTAGTAGCAGGATCAAAAAGCCGCCGCAACGATCAATCCAAGGCCCAGAATACCGGCAAGAATGGCGCTTACCAAAAGAAGTTTTATCGCGCGATTCAAACCGTGAATTACTTCATCCTCGGATTTGGAGGAGATAAGAAATTTCCCTTTCTCCTCGCCGGTTAAACTCATTGTCAGGTCGCCGTTCCTGTCGTGAACGACACCATGAATAAAGACCGTTGTTGCAACAGGCAGCGCCCATTCCTGGAATCGATACCCGATGGTTTTTCGATCCGGACTATAGCTTTGAGATTTCTGAGCAAGTCGAAATGCGCCGAATCCAATATCCGTGGCTTGATCCTCATACGATCTGAACTCGTCGCATATTTTTTCCGCGTCAATGGCAGCATGATGCGGATCGACCGGAATGGACCCCGAGGCATCCGTTACCTGGAAAGGGATCATGCGGGTGTTCGAACTTACTTCTTCGGAGCCGCGTTGAATTTTCCGCCCCGTTGCGCCCTCGGAGCTTGGGGTTTCCACCGTTTCTTCATACTCACGCACAACGCTTGTGCGATAATAACAGCACGGTGTTCCCGTAATCTCCGCATTCAGCGGGGTCGGACACTGGATTTTTCCGGCAATTTCCACTTCGCGGAGAAAGCCGCCCGACGTGTCAAGTTCCTCACGGATCTCTGCGCAGTCACGAACGAGGCTGCCGATTGGAATTGTTGGCGTGGCTTTTATTTCAAGTAATTCCGCTCGACGTCTTCCGCGTAGCCACAATAACGCGCCGCAAACGAAGAGCAGCAATATCCCTGCTAGGAGCATTGGTTGGGCCTTAATAACAAAGCGCCGGATAGAAGAGCTATCCGGCGCCGTGATCTATTATTTTTTTGTTGCTTTCTTTTTACTCGTGGTTTTTTTCTTGGGGGCAGTCTTTTTCTTGGTCACGGCTTTTTTCTTGGGAGCAGCCTTTTTCTTGGTCACGGCTTTTTTCTTGGGAGCAGCCTTTTTCTTGGTCACAGCTTTTTTCTTAGTTGCCGCTTTCTTGGCTACCGTCTTTTTCTTGGGGGCAGCTTTCTTTTTCGTTGTCGTTTTTTTGGCTACGGTTTTCTTGGTCTTGGTAGCCTTTTTGGCTGTCGTTTTCTTCGGCGCTACCTTTTTTGTCGCCTTCTTTTTGGGAGAGGCTTTCTTTTTCGCAGCGCCGGCTTTCTTCATCGCAGAGGAAGATTTTTTCGTTGCCATGGCTTTACTAGCACTCCTTGATTTGTGAGAGGATGATGGAGAAGATGTGGATTTCGATTTCCTTTTTTTGGATATGGCAGGGCCGATTTCGAAGATCAGGTTTGCTCCAGCATCAACTGCTCGTTGGCCGCCAGCCATTTTCATGATGATATCATCGTAATGATCAGCAAGGTAGGCTACTGTCGCGACGGTCATGCGGAACTCATTTTCATCCATGTTGGCGCCTGCGATGGTGTGCCCAAAGGTTACAGTATCGTCAAATAACAGGCCGAACGCACCCAGGGGCAGGGTCTCGTTTTCCCGTAAAAGGTACGACATCAATTTGGGGCCGACTTTTGCGCCCTGAACCACGTAGGCCATTGCACGAACGAGGCAATCGTCTTTGTGCCAATCATTCACTGTAATATTCACGGCGGCAGAGCCACGTCGGACAATGAACGTGTTGTCTATTTCAGTCACTACGTCCGCGTATCGTTTTCCATAGATGGACTTGAGGTACTTGCGGACCTTTACAATCGTACTACGAGAAATCTTGGTCATGAACAGGCTCCTCCAACGGAATATCGTATTGACTAATTATTATTTACCCGCGGCAGCTTTCAGCATGGCAAGCTCTTTATCAATCTCGTCGCCGGATGTGAGCTTGTCGAATTCATCTTCCAACGAAGTCGTATCCCCGCTAAGCTCCGCGAAGGCATCTGCTTCTGACTCGATTTGGAGGACCTTTTCTTCGTACTTATCGAAACTCGCGAAAGCACTGTCTCCAATACCCGAGATCGACTCCGCGATCTGGCGTTTCGCCTTTGCTGCTCGTGAGCGTGCGATCAATGTGCTTTGACGAGACCGCGCCTCGTCCAGTTTTTTCTTCAGTTGAGTCAATTGGGTGCGCAGTTGTTTGGCAGTAGCCTTTGCTTCGGCAAGAGGTCCCTCAAGATCATTAGCCGCTTTCAGATTCATGGTCTTTTTTTCCAGGGCCTGCCGGGCAAGATCGTCGCGGCCGCGTTCGACTGCAATGAGCGCTTTCTTCTGCCACGTGTCGGCGAGCTTCATTTTCTCCTTGTATAACCGCTCCAGCCGCTTTTCGTTTGCAATGGCCGAACCTACCGCCGTCGTAGCTTTATTGACCGCTTCTTCCATCTCCACTACCATCTGCTTGATCATCTTTTCAGGATTCTCAGTGCGATCTAACAGATCGTTGATGTTTGCCTTGACAATATCGCTCAGCCTGGAAAAAATTCCTGCCATGCAATGCCTCCGTACTGTGGATTGAATGCTATCGCGTGCAAAATCATTGGGAGAAATATAGATAATGAGAATTGTAGTAGCAATATATTGCCTGGAAAATGTTAATCTTTTTTCAATGTGATTATTGCCCAGGTACTCGTGATCGAAACGGCATCAGTAATTATTGTATGCGTCGCGGAGACCTCACGGCGCAGTTCCTGAACGATGAGATGGAACAGGGGTCTTGAAAAATAGGAAAAGCCGGTATTGATCCGGCTTTGAAGAGAGCGGGAGACGGGACTCGAACCCGCGACGTTCAGCTTGGGAAGCTGACATTCTACCACTGAATTACTCCCGCACGCACAAGAAAAGATAGACGGTTGACCGTTGTTTCGCAAGTAGAAATATTGGAGTTTCATTAAAGCGATGGATGGCGGTAATCCATATTCTCCCTTGTTTGAAATGCGCGACGTGTCCTTCGTTTTTCCTGACGGACACGTCGTGTTTGAGTCGCTCAACATCCGATTTCCCGACCACCAGTTGATCACGATTCACGGGCCTTCCGGGAGCGGAAAGTCCACACTCCTTCGTCTTATTGCTCGCCTTCTCGCGCCCGCTTCGGGCGACATTATCTACAGGGGGATTTCGTCGCGCGAGATGGACCCATTGCAATGGCGAAAGGAAATACGGTATATCCAACAGGCACCGGTTGTCCCGGACTCTTCCGTTCGTTCGTTCCTGGTATTCGGTTTAACAATGATGAAGAAACATATTCCTCCCGACAGTGTCCTCTACAGAAGCATGCGTCGTCTCTTCGATGAAGAAATATCCCTTGATACGAGTGCCAGAAATCTTTCCATTGGTCAGCAACAACGACTGGCTTTGCTTCGGGCGGCGATAACCGATCCCGCCGTATTGCTTTTCGACGAGTCGACCTCGGCTCTTGATAGCGTCGCAGAGCGAAAGGTCGAGGAGTGGATACTGGATATGCAGGTCAACGAAGGGAAGAATATCCTGGTTGCTACTCATAGGAACTTGTTGCGCGATACAGATTGCATCGGGTATAGAATCGAACAGGCTACCATACGGAGAGAGCCATGAACGGTCCGATTGAGATTGAAATTACGGGGTTATTCATTAGTCTCGTATTCATCCTTCTTGCCGGAATCAGTTCCATCATCCTGAAATTGAAACTGGAGCGCGACCTGCTGTGGGGTACCATTCGAACGGTTTCGCAGCTGGTCTTGATTGGTTTTGTCTTACGCTACGTGTTTCAGATTCGACATCCCGTTCCGATCCTCCTCGTGTACACAATGATGATATACTTTGCGGCCCGAATCATTTACAAGCGCGTAGATGAGCACGAGGTGTCGTTCTTTACCCCGACGTTCTTTTCGATGCTTTTGAGCTATGTCGTGGTGACCACTGTTGTTGTCGGTGTAATCGTGAGGGCGGAACCATGGTATCTCCCGCAGTATTACCTGCCGCTGGGGGGGATGATTATCGGGAACTCGATGAATGCAATCGCAATAGCTCTTGAGCGGTTGTTCAGTGATATGCGCGTTCGGTTTGATGAGGTGGAACTGGCGTTGACGTTTGGAGTTGATTATCAGCAGGCATCGGAATCGATCTTGCGCTCAGCGATAAGGGCGGGGATGATACCATCCATCAACGCCATGATGGGAGTGGGGATCGTTTTCCTGCCAGGTATGATGAGCGGTCAAATCCTGGCAGGCGCCGACCCCTTGACAGCAGTCCACTATCAAATTGTTGTCATGCTGATGCTGGTTGGTTCGACGACGATAGGAAGTATTTTGGTAGTCTACTTCGCCCGCAAGAGATGCTTCGATTCCGAACATCGACTCATTATCTCGAAATCAAAAATGACAGAGAAGCATCGTACGTGAGAAGTGGAGTGCTGTTTGGGTGTCAAACCATTTCACGGAACACGTCCGGACGATCTGTCGAGGGACGATCATTGCCTTGTATTTGGAAATCTTTTCAATACCTTTAAATGATGTTTACTGCGATGCGGATAAAGGCGAGAGACCGATGCTGGATGGCGCTGTGTTGCTTTTTCATTGTGGGTAATCTCGATGCTCAATCGCGTCTTGAATACCTGAACGGCCCTGAAGCTTATCTTGGAAACGTTCACCAATCACAAGAGGTTGAATACGAATTCCGGATGCGTGCGCTCGAGGACACCCTGTTCCTTTCTGCCGCGAAGCCAAGTTGCCTTTGTACGACGACCGCTGTGAGCGACAGCGTTGTTCCGCCGGACAGCGTGTTCAGCATTAGGGTACGGCTTTCGGCGCCGAAAGGGAGCAGGGGACCAATGGCCAAGTTTGTCAAGTTGTTCCGGCGGGGAGACAACCAGCCCTTTGCCAAGCTCCTTTTACATGCCACCATAATCAGCTCCTTTTCCACGTCGACGCCGCTGGTCCGTTTTGACACTGCTGCAATTGGAAGAGAGAAAACGATTGAGGTCTGGATTGGAAACACGGAGCGCGATTCCGTTCGCATAACGAGATTGGATGCTTTATGCGCATACTACACGGGCCGACAGGATGCGTTGGAGCGCCATGCTCTTGAACCGACTACGCTGCATCTCGCGGATATGGTCATTGCTCCAAGGGATTCCGTAAAACTTACGATTGGTTTTCGCCCCGATAAGGTTGGGACATTACAGGGCGCGATTTTGATTGGAAATAATGAGAGTGAAATTCATATCTTTCTTGAGGGAAGCTTTTCGGATCACGCTCATACGAAACAAACACAACGAAGGAACTAGAGACTTCATGCAGAAAGTAATTTCGCTAATTATTCTTGTTGCACTTGTGGGACTGTTGAGCGATAAGACGCAGGCGCAAAAGGTCCCTGCCGACGCAATTTCGTTTGAAAAAGCTTTTCTCGATCTGGGAGACATGAGACCGGGAGAAAGCAAGAAAGGCGAGCTGCGTTTTACCAATAGCTGGACGGATACATTGTACCTGGCTCGCCCTAAGGCAAGTTGTGGTTGTACCGCGGCACTTGTTTCCAAGGACGTTCTCGCTCCCGGAGACAGCGGAGTATTGGAGATTGAATTACGAGCCTCACCGTCGGCGCATGGTAAATTGCGAAAGACGGTTTCCATGTACTATGTTGGAGATTCCCAACCGTTCAGAACTCTCGAAATACGCGCGCGGGTTTTAACGGATCTTGAACCGTCAACGCGGTACATACGTTTCAAGACTATTCCGGGTCGTAGCGATACGGCAAAAGTCAACCTAGTCTCGCATGCAAAGAAGGACATCGTCATCGAAGATGTCTCGGCGCATCTGATGGCCTATATTGACACGACGGAAGGGAAGACATATCACTCGGCCTTTGTCAAGGCAGTCCCGTTTACGGGTTTTTCTTTGTCGATTTCCAAAAAAGTTTTGCAACCCAACGAAACATGTAATTTGGTTCTTATCCTGAAACCGGACTTCAGGAAAGGGCAGATTAACGGTTCGATTCGCGTGGCTTCGGGGGGATATGAGACACGCATTGGTGTTTCCGGAATTGTCATTCCGGAAGATGAAGAGAATAGCCCGAAACGACAATAAGAGTATTTGTAACAATTCTCACGAGGTCAGCAATGAAGATCATTCGTACATCACTCATTGCGGCGCTGGTTCTGAGCGTCGTTATCACTATACCCGGCTACGGACAAGAAGCAAAATCCGTGATGCCCAAGTTCGAAGTTTTGCCAAGCGCCGAATACGATTTTGGTACCATCGAACAATCGCAACCTGTAACACACGTTTTCAAAATCAAGAATATTGGAACCGAGCCGTTCGAGATTACTCGTACCCAGGCGAGCTGCGGATGCACTGCTGCCATTGCATCGGATAAGCTTGTCCCTCCTGGAAAGGAAGCCTCCATCGAAGTGAAATTTACGCCTCCCCGGGGGTCACGCGGACAGGTCACAAAAACCATCAGTATTTACATGAAGGATATCCCACAGCCGGTGACCGTGCTTCGCATCAAGGCGAAAGTCGCGACGGACCTGGAAATAAACCCCGTCTATATTCAGTTGATGGGTGCGAAAGTGGGTGAACTGATATCAGGAAAAACCACTATCAAGAATGTTACTGACAAACCGGTGGAGATTTCGGAAATCCTACCGAGCATGACCAGCTATGCCGATACGTCCAGCACCGGACAGTCATATGGGGCGAACTCGGTGGCAATTCCATTCAAGAACTTCAAGCTCTCCATTACACCTCCGGTGACACTGCAGCCGGGTGAATCCATTGAACTCGGGATCGAACTGACCCCGGAGTACAAGGGACAGGTGAATGGTTCCTTACGTCTTCGGACAAAAAAAGGAGAGCAGTTTATTCAGGTCTTTGGAGTTGTCAGGGATAATCCCAAGAAGAAGCCAAAGTAACCAATCAATCCGGAGAATTTCAATGAAGCGAGTAATTCCTGCATACAAGAGCCTGGGCGATATCTTGCAGGATGCTTGTGATAAGGAATCCGATGCGGAACAGTTTTACCGGGAGGCTGCTGACATGGCTCTCGATCCAGGAATTCGTTCCTTCTTGTTGCGATTGGCGGAAATGGAGAAAGACCATTATCACATGCTGCGCACAAGATTAGAGAAACTGAAGGCAGAGCAATCGGCAATGGCAGGCATTATTGCCAGCTATTCCGATGAGTCGTAAGCGGAGTTCGTAAGAGACTGTTCTGAATTGGTATTCCCTGCTTTCGTGGAAACATCCACGTACGAGGTGAAGAAAAACACGAGGGGTTCATAGTGAAAGTAACCCTTCGTGTTTTTTCGTTCACGTTGTTAATGTCCATGCCAGGGGTCATTAGACAGTATTGATTCAGTATGCCTCGTGGTAGTGGAGGACAAGGGGACGCCGTGATTTCGTTGAACGGACTTTCCCGGTTTTGTGCGCCTCAAGTCTTTTCGCAAGATCGGCAGTACATCCGTAGTAGTACCTGCCATCCTTCAAACTGCGCAAGATGTATACG
>JAJRXL010000323.1 GCA_024276335.1 Bacteroidota bacterium | reverse complement strand
TAATATCCACGAGGTTCCCGCTCATGCGCCGGGCTCCCGCGGCAGGTAATGCAGCGTCAGGGCGGGGCCACGGTCGAAGTAGCGGCGCGCGACGGCGGATAGATCGTCGAGGTTACAAGCAAGATACTTGCCGAGCAGGGTGTTGATCGCCGCCGGGTCATTCCAGATGGTGGCGAAATGCGCAAACCGGTCGGCGCGGTTCTGCACGCGCTGCACGTGTTTCTCAAACTGTGTTTCCACCGCGTTGCGCGTCTTCTGGAGTTCCTCTCCGGCGATTCCTTCTTCGCACAGGCGCCCGATTTCACAAAGCATCGCTTCTTCCAGGGCCTCGGCGGAGGCGCCCGGGTTTGCAAAAGCCACGACCAGCACCAGTCCCGGGTACTCCCTTCCATCGACGTGCACGGACACGGAGCTTGCTAATTGCAACTCCCGCACGAGCCGGAGGTTCAACCGCGAACTTTCACCGGATGAAAGCACGTCCGAAACCATGTCGATGGGCACGAAATCGTCCTCCGTTTCGGCACAGGCGGGATAGACCATGAAGACGCCCGGCAGAGGGACGTTGTCTTGCACCACTTCGCGCAATCCCGCATGAGAAAGCGCAGGCGACCTGGGAGGACGAACCACGGGTTTTCCCGCGGGGATGCCGCCGAAATAGCTCTCGACAAGGCTTCTCGTTTCGTCGATGTCGATATCGCCGGCAATGGAGAGCACCGCGTTGGATGGCGAATAGTAGGTTTCATGGAAGGCAAGAACATCTTCCAGTGTGGCGGCCCGGATATCCTCCATGGAACCGATCACGGTATGGCCATAGGGCGTACCCGCGAAAGCCAGCGACGCTATTTTTTCTTCCACCGAGCCGTACGGCTGGTTGTCGACGCGCTGCCGTTTTTCTTCCATCACCACCTGCCGTTGGACTTCCACGGCTTCCGCTGTCAGTTCCAGGCTGCGCAACCTGTCGGATTCGAGCCACAGGCCCAGCGCAAGCCTGTGCGCAGGCAGCATCATATAGTACGCGGTCTTGTCTTCGGTCGTGTAGGCATTGTTGTATCCGCCCGCGCGTTCACAGTACTGGTCGTACATGCCATGCGGGACATTGGCGGAACCGCTGAACATGAGGTGCTCGAACAAGTGCGCGAACCCCGACCTGCCTTCCGTTTCATCCTTGGACCCGACATGGTAGGTAATGTTGATGCAGACGACCGGCGTGGAGGGCTCGCGATGCAACACGACGCGAAGTCCATTCTCCAGCGTGTAGTCTTCACATTCCAGGGAAACTTCCCGCATATCTGACGTGACGGCGTCGGTGACCAGCAATCACCCCCCTTTCTGCTCAGGAAGACAATCCGTTCGGCGTTCCCAATACACGGATTTCCTGATCTTCTGCAGCCAGTCCCTGTACATCCGGTCCTGTTTGAACCGGACGGCCAACCGTTCGAGCTGGGGATAATCCTTTTCCAGGCTCATGGGGTGCGGACTGATCCGACGGACGACTTGGACGATCATGTACGCGTCTTGTCCTCGCACGGTGATCTTGACCGGCGCACTGATTTCTCCCGGCGATAAATTCTGCGTGATACGCCGGAGGTTTTCGCTCAGTTGCTGGGTTTCGATAAGCCCGAGTGAACCGCCGTAGGGTTGGGTTTCCTTGTCTTCGGAATACCTGGTGGCAAGATCGGCGAACGATTCGCCCTCTAAGGCCCGCCGCCGGAGGTCCTTCAGCAGGTTGATGGCAAGACTGTCGCTGGAACCGGTCACCTTGATCTTAATAAGAATCTGGAGGGGATGGATGGCTTCGCCCTTTCGTTCCAGCATCTTGATAATATGGAAGCCGAATTTCGTTTCCACGACATTGGAGATTTCGCCCGGCTCGAGGGCGTAGGCCGCTTCCTCGAATTCCTTGACCAGGAGCCCCCGGCGCACGAGCCCGAGGTCGCCGCCGTTCCGTGCCGAGCCGAGGTCTTCGCTGTACTTGCGGGCCAGTTCCTTGAAATCCGCCCCCGCCCTGAGGCTGTCCAGGAGGGCTTCCGCCCGGCGGCGCGCCTGCTCCTTATAATCTTCCGTCACCTTGGGGTACCGGACGATCTGGCGCAGCTCGACCATCTCCGGCACCAGGGGAAGGCTATCGCGGTACGTGTTGTAGAATTCCTCGACCTCGCGGCGGGATACTTCGATATTCCCGAACTCCTGCTGCTGCAAGCGCTCGATCATGATACGCTTCCGGACGTCGTCGCGAAACTCACGCCGGATCTGGGCCATGGGCATTCCCGCCGCCTTCTCCAGGCGTTCCCGCGATCCGTACTGGCGCTCCAGGTATTTCAACTGCATGTTCAAACGCTGTGTCACTTCATCTTCGGCAACCACGATGCTGTCCAACTCGGCCTGGGCGAGGACGAGCTTGTCGTTGATCATCGCTTCCAGCACCTTGTTCAACAGGAGGGGATCGTTGGGCGAGCGCTTGGTCTGCACGGCGGCCTGCAACGCCTGCACTTCGACTTCGGACCTCGTGATGATATCGCTTCCGACGACGGCGACGATGCAATCGACGACGCGTTCACTCTGGGCCCGCGCACCAACGCCAGGTATCGCGACGAACAGCATCAAGGCAAACAACAAGCGCGTTCTCATGACTGCCTTGCGTGTTTCACGTTCCGGAATCCGCGGCCGGACATGTCAGCTTCCCGTGGAAGCAGGCTGTGCCTCCGAACGCAACCCGGAAAACACGTCCGTAAGATTGTCCTCGTAAATTTCCACGCCGAATTTCTTCTTCAGGCCATCGATCCAATCGCGCTCCAGGCGTTTCGATTCGTACTCCTGGAAATCGCTGGATACCTCGGACATGGCTTCTTCAAACGTCTTGATACGGGCGGGATCTTTCTCATCGACACGAATAAACGAGTATCCCATTTCAAACTTGATGGGGTCGCTGATTTCGCCTTTCTTCATGACGTAGGCTTTCCGGGACAGGTCGTTGGTGGTCTCCGGTTGGAATCCCCACGAGCCTTTTTTCTGCTTGTACCCGGGGCGCTGTGTGTGCCGCGCCGCCAATTCGGCAATATCCTTGCCCGCCTTGAGACTGTCGGCGATCATGTCGCGGAGGCTGTCCGAAGCCACGTACACCTCGGTGAATTTCACGCGGTTCGGCCAGCGGTACTTGTCCTTGTGTTCCTCGTAATATTTCCGGAGAGCATCGTCCGTAACAGAAACGCGGTTCCAGACGGCTTCCTGTTCCGCTTTGAACAACAGGACTCCTTCCCGGTATTCATGCATCAAGTCCGCAAAGTCGGGGTAGCGTTGTTCGAGGTTCCTGGTTTCAATTTTCAGGACTTGCAATTCCGCCAGTTTATCCAGTATCGTTTCCCAGCCTTCCCGGGTCAGGGGCTTGGTCTGCAAATCGGGGGTGGACTGGATCATTGCCACGGCGCCTTCCACCGTCAAGGGAGCTTCCTTGAACATGATGAGCACCATCTGCCGATCCTGGGCCGTGAGCGTGCTGTCCCATCCCGCGCTCGAGGTGGTCTTGGTCGAGTCCAGCTTGGAACGGATATCCTCCAAGACCGACGTGTTGACCCGGAAGCCGTGCTTCTTTTTCAACGACTCGATAAAACGGGCGTAATCTTCCTTGTACCCGTATCGCTTGTAGAGATCCTTCAACTCCTGCTTTTGCTCTTCGAAGGAGCGCGGCGGGCGTTCACCCGTGATGCGAATGATATGGTAACCGTACGGAGTACGCACGATACCCGAAGTTTCACCGACTTTCATCTGGTAGGCGGCATTGGCGAATTGGATCACCATGCGGTAGCGATCCATCCATCCCAGGTCGCCGCCCTTGGCCGCCGAACTCGGATCCTCGGAATTCCGCATCGCCAGAGAATCGAAAGGCGCACCGCTCTTCAATGAATCGAGAATGAGGCTGATTTTTGAAAATGCCGCGGCCGTGTCGGTCGGATTTTGCGGGGGAATGCGAACCAGGATATGGCTCCCGCGCAATTGCCCACGGGCCTTCCTCCGGTCGGTCACTTTCACCACGTGGTACCCGAACGGGGTGCGAACAGGGTGATCAAGAACCTGTCCCGGCTTCAACGAGTACACGGCTTCATCGAAACTCGGCAGGGTCATACCCGCCGTAAAATAGTAGAGATCGCCGCCACGGATAGACGTATTCTTGTCTTCACTGTACTTGACGGCCAGGGAATCGAACGGTTCGCCCGCCTTGACGCGTCGGATGATATCAAGAGCTTGTTTGTACGCGCTGAGCGTATCTTCCACACCAACCGAATCACGCTTGATTCGTATAAGAATATGGGACGCCCGCACTTCGGTCTGGCGACGGTCGTACAAGCGTTTTACCGCAGGCTCGACGAGTTGTTTTTCGATGTAGTAGGGGGTCGCGAGGCTCTGGCGATACTGGGCCAGTTCCTTGCGTATTTCCGGGTCCCGATCATAGCCTTTTTCATAGGCATCAAGAACTTTCAGGCGAAATTTTACCAGGAGATCCAGGAATTCCTTCCGGTCTTCCAGAGTAGATTTCAATGCCGCTTCCTTTCCTCCGTTGTTCTTGATGAATTGCCGCTCATACTCGGCCTTCGTCAGATCGACATCGCCGATGCGAGCCACCAGCCCTGATGGAGCGGAACATCCGACCATGGTCAACAGGAGAGCTACCGCTCCAACGATGTAAAACGACCCGCGTAAAATCATACTCTTGTACATAGCCATGTAGTTGTTTCCTGAATATTAGGTTAAAACAAGCATATTTTTAAATATGCTAAACCCCTTTTCCAAAATCAAGGATATTAGCGGTAGTCACACCTCTCCGTCAAGGCGATGTTGCGCCGGATGGCTGGTATTCATTTCGTATTACGAATTTCGAAATTCGGATTTTTTATATCGCCCCTTGCTCGACCCGGTGAAAAATACAATGCTGAGTGCGGATTATGGATTCCAAATTATTCGCTTCTTGAGGACACTTTCGCCGGAATTTCACAACCGCAAAATTCGACGTTCCATTCACATCCGGCATTTTATTAGCGATACGCTGATCCCTAATAAGTTTCAAACATTAAATCCAGCTCGTCGTCCGTCCTCCGATCCGCCAGTCTTCTATTTTCTATTTCGGGATAGGAAGTCCCTCCTACCAATTCTAATGAGCCATGACCAATTCGCCGATCCGGTAATTCGTCAATCCGGTAATTCACTTTTCCACCACAAAGTTCACCAAGAATGCACGAAGGGCACAAAGGATTTTCTCTCTATTTCCAGGCGCAATCGATGCGCCTCCGCGTGAGTTTACTCTTCGTGGTCGGCTAAAAAATTCGGGGTCGTGCCCAAAGAACGGGGTAAACCCAAGTAACGGGGCTATGAGACCCCTCCTACAGGTCCTGATGAGCCGAGATCAATTCGGTAATTTGCTGCGCACTGTCTCGCAGGAACAAGCCTCACTGCATTTTCACGAATCGCCGCATGGCAACCCGGTCGTTCCACCGGACAATGACGACAAACATGCCCGGCTCCAGGACGGAAACATTCATGCGTTTTTCCCGCAAGCCGGGAACGGAGGACGACACCATCCTGGTCATCCTTGTACGTCCGAGCATATCCCGGACCACGACCCGCCCCGTACCGGCCTGGCCCGCGTACCATTCCAGGCGAAGGATGTTATCCGCATCCACCGGGTTCGGGTAGGGGTTGTAAAGAATAAACGAGGGCTTCTCTTTCGGCGAACGAACTTCCGTAACGAGAGATCCCAGTGAGAAGTACACACTGTCCCCCATCGGGACTTTCGTCGTCCATCCCCGGGTGTCTTTCGCTTCGATGTACCACTGGATCCAGCGGGCCTCGGCGGGAACCGGAATGATTGCCGTCAGTGCAAGGCCGGCATTGGGTGGAAGAGCGATCGTGGAGAACGCGTTGCCCGGGCGTGTCCGCCACTTCACCTCCAGCCGCGCCAGGTTCCAACCACTGTCCCAGGGATCCCCCGTCACGCGGACATCGAGCGCGAGGTCACTTCCCGGCATGAAAGAGCGCGGCGGAGCGTGGTAGATATGGGGGGCGTGGTTCCACGCGTAATATCCGAAGGCGGGCAAGTGGGTGTACTTCCGACGCCACGTCGTGTACATCATGCCGTGGAAATCCGGCACTTCCCTCGTCCACTCCTTCCATCGTCGAATCTGGTTTTCATCACGATCATAGTACGGCGCCGATATCTGGCGAAATCCCTTCGACGCAAAAAAGGAAAGGCTGTTTTGAACAATGCCGTCGCGCCCGTTCCAATTGACGATGCCGATAGAACCCGGTATCAAGTCGGCGCTGCCCCGGAGATCGCCGTTTACCAGGTAGTAGTTCCCCGACCGGGCGTTGTGATACTCGTCGAACATATCCGACCACACCCACATCTTGGCTCCCGGGTGCGTGCGCTGAATGATATCCACGCACTTTTGCACGTTGTCGGCCAGTATCCGGGCGGGCGTCAGGCCCCGGCTCAAGTCGCCTTCGTCCCAGTTCATGACGCGGATCTCATCGTGCATCATGAAATACGTGTCCGCGTGCAGCACGCTGTCCAACACGCGGAATTCCCGCTCCACGATCCCGTACACTTCCGGGTCAGACATGGTAATCATGACCTGCCAGCGGCTGATAATCACCGGATGGTAATACGAAACCAGGATGGTATCGCCGTTGACCAGGCGGCCGCCGGGCCGGATGCGGAACGTCGGCGGTCGATGCAGGGGTTTGTAACTGCCGCCATACGGTTCCCTGCCCAACAACGGATCGCGTAACGTATCAAAATCCACCCCCTCGCGATACACGGTACCCTGCCTTGGATCGGTAACGACCAGAGGCGTTCCCGGGCGCCGCAGGATGTT
>JAJRXL010000322.1 GCA_024276335.1 Bacteroidota bacterium | reverse complement strand
CCGATGTCATCGCTCTCGATGAAAACATACGACATTTCTCCGTTCACGACTCCGGGAATGATCCCGTAAATGTCATTCGTGGAGAAGAGGCGATTCGGGCCGCTGTACATGACTCCGGGGAGCTTTTCGTAATCAATGGCCAACCGCAGGGGATTGAACGGCTCGTCGAATCTGACTTCGACGTGCCCCGGCGAGCCGGATGAACTGATTATCGTATCCGGCCGGATGAACTCATCGAGGAGATCCCATCCGTCGTAGGAGCCATCCCTTACCAGCGCGGCCGTGGAATCATCAAACCTGAGCAGCAGCATACCGTGGATCCAGGGCGCCATGAAGCGGTTCTCTTTCAACACGGGGTAAGAATCACCGAGCGCGTACCGGAGGGAGTTGATGTTGAAGAGCAGCTTTCGAACGGTCGAATCCGCGGGCAGGTAATTTCCTTCGAACCACAGCGCCAGCTCGAAAGCTTCCGCGCTGTCGGCGCTGGAATACCGCAATCGCACCGGGCCGTTTCGATTATCCGGGTTGGAGATCGAGTCGCTTTCGCAGGAGCCCAGGAGCACGGCGGCGATAATAAGCGAGCTGATAAGAACGGTTCTCATTCTATGTTCCTCCTTTGTTTTATTCCACGAGCCAACAGGTTTTCATCATTTTCCGGTGAAAGTTTTTATGCCATAATTCCGTACTCTCTCGGGCCAACGCCACAGGTACCGCGGCGCTCTTCGCAAATAGTCCAGGTATTCCTCGCCGTGTGTCTTCACCAGGTGATCCTCTTCCGTGCGGATCACGGCATGAATCAGGATGATGAAGAGAACCGCCCAACCTGCCGCGTACCATGATGGCCACAACAGGACGAACCCGGCCACGTAGAGGCCGCACGCCAGCGCCTGCGGATTTCTCGAAATTGCGTAGAGCCCCGATTGCTCCAACTTTCCGTCGCCGCGTCCCACCGAGCGCAGCATACCCAGCCTGACCATGCAGTAGAGCAGAACCGCCAACCCGGCGACAATAAGGACCAGGCCTGCCGCGTGAACCACCGGCGGCACGTGTATCGCGGGCCAATCGCGAGGAAGGTAGAGATAAGGAAATCCTCCGTACGTGAAAAAGACAAGCGCCTGGAGGAACGACGTGGCAACCGATAACCGGCCCTGCTCCCAATAATCACGCCGGACCAGCACCCTGAGGACAACCAGGCCGCCGACAAGTAGCAACGCGTATGCAAGAGTGTACCGCGACAATTCACTCACGACAACTCCGGGTTCTTAATGCCTGTATCACACGGCGAATAATTGCGCCTACTCCGTAGGCCCGGCGGTGGGGAATGCTCAGCACATGATCCATGTCGGTGATTCCTTTTCAGATTTCCGTCTAATCTAAGGAATACCCGGCGTTTCGTCAACCTGATTTTCCGGTCATTTGAATTGTCATTCCTCCGCCCCGGAAAGACGGCCCTTCGGTCCAAGGGGAAATTCATTTCAGTTGATGGAATTGCCGTTTCTGCCCCCCGGTGTCATTTCCGTTCCGATAGGAACCGCTACGCGGCGTAAGCGGGAATCCAGACCTTCGTTTCCTCGATTCCGCCCTTTCACAAAGGGACCACTTCGTGGCGACTCCACTCAGGGCTACGGTGTCCGGAATGAGATTCATTAATGCACTCTCGTCATTCCCTTTCACAAAGGGACTACTGTACGGCGGGATGGAATTGGCGAAGCATGATGCCGGGAACTCCGTCCTGGCATAAAGACAAGTCACCTGGTGAATTGATAATCGATCCCGACCACGCGTCCTCTCCAGTACGGCAGGTTTCCGCCCGGCAAGCGCCACTCCACTTCGCCGGAAAGAGGGACACGCATGCCATTTCTCTCCCCGTAGTCGCGGTAGCGCCCAGCCCACGGAGTCAGTTCGTAGGCCCCGTTTACTTCACGGTATCTTCCGGGCGAATAGACGCCTTCGATCTCGCCGGTTTCACTGAAACGAAATTCCAGGGAGACAGTCGTGTTACCGTCCGTCAGCGTGGCAAGGGCCCGGCGGTCGTCGATGGCGCTCCACTGCACACCCTGGCCGGGAAGAAGCGCCGTTGGAAACCAGACCGCCTCGGCCAGGTACCTCTGCAAGGCCGCCTCGTTCAACTCCGCCTTTCCACTTTCGTCGACCACCGGCACGAGTGACAGGATTTTCCCACGCATCATTCCCCGGCCGTCAACGTAGGCGTCCCGCACGCGCACATCGATCAACGGCGCCATGCGAATGCTCGCGTCCCATACGAAGCCGACTGGCCGTGACGAGAAATATTGCTTCGCTGCGTAGGCGCTCCAACCGTCTTCCGCATCGCCGACGCGGAACTCGCCATCCCACTCGATGCGCGCCGAGCGGACCAGGGGGCGGCCTTCTTTCAATACCAGCCGCAGATACCTGGCCACCGGGACCGGCAGTTGATCGAAGTTTTCAAAACTGATCTTTGCCGCCTCGTTTTGCGAAGCACCCCGCACGAGCTTCCGGACAAGGGCGGCGGTATCGTCATTCCACCGGTTCGAGCCGACCCAAATCGCAAGCCCGGTTCCTACGACGACAAGGCCGATTCCCGACAATGCGCATTTCATCCATAATGCCATCTTACTGACTCCTGCCTGGGTTTACATGACCTCATTGTTCATCACACGATTCTCACGCAGCACACCGGTCTCCTACGGAAGCCTTTTCATTGTGTTACGCAGTGGTTTTATTCGCTGGATTCCGGATCAAGTCCGGAATGACCTGTGTGGAAGCGTTCTCTTCATTTTGTGTCGTTTCCGCCCAAACGGGAATCCATGACCTCTGTTTATTGGATCCAGTGCTTTCCCAAAGGGACCGCTTCGTAGCGACTCCGCTCAGGGCTACAAAATACCGTAGCATGGAATAGCCGTTTCAGCCCTCGGTGTCATTCCAGTTCCGATAGGAACCGCTACGCGGCGTAAGCGGGAATCCAGAGTTTCGCCGGGTCTTCCTTCCGCTTTTTCTTAAACGGGTTGTTTCGAATTACCCGCCCGAGTTCCTCCCGCGTCCGGACGATGACGGGTACCGAAATGCCGAACGTTCGCTCGATCGCTCTTTCTATCTCGCTCGGCGCGTCGCCCGCGCGTGAACCGGGGTAGGAAAAAACCACGTTGCCGCTTTGGATATAGGTCTTCACATCCCGAAAGCTCAAAGACTCGTACAACGCCTTCAGCTCCTCCATCCTGATCTTGTTCCTCCCGCTTACGTTGATTCCGCGAAGCATCGAGATGTAGGTATTCACTTTCACATCGAGGCGGCGATGAACGAGAGGGTCTCTGGGCGGTGCGGGAGAATCATCCCTGGACCATTTTCTGTATGTGCTCCACGATCTCCGGGTTGGCCAGGGTACTGACGTCGCCGATGTCCCGCCCGTTCGATATGGCCGCCAGCACCCGCCGCATGATCTTGCCGGAACGCGTCTTGGGCATATCGGGCACGATGAACACGCGCTTCGGCTTCGCGATCTTGCCGATCGTTGTTTCGATACACTCGGAAACCGCGTTTTCTATTTCCTCGCCGGGTTCGTAACCCGGCTTGAGCGAAACGTACACGTCCGGCACCCGGCCCTTGATCTCGTCCGCCACGGGAACGACAGCGGATTCCGCTATCTCGGGCAGAATAAGACAGGCGGATTCCAATTCCTT
>JAJRXL010000321.1 GCA_024276335.1 Bacteroidota bacterium | reverse complement strand
TGCCGTTGACGATGGAATCGGAGAACGCCCACCGCGTGGGCAGAAGACTCGAACTGATCCAGGTACGGTATGCAGGCCATCCGGCCACGTTTGGCGGCTGGAAAATCTCCATCCCCAATACTTTACCTTCGAGAAACAGGTAGTCGATATTGGCGTTCGATATGTTCAACGATCGGCAATGTCCAATGCCGAATTCCAGTGGGTTCGAAATATGGGCGCCGATCATGGCATTATCGAAGAAGTGTGCGCTTTTGAAAAGAGTTGAAAGCACCGGCTTGAGGTCGTAGTTGTTCTGCCGGAAAATCTGCGCCAGTTGTTCCACGATTGATTCATCCGCGACTTCGTACACGAACTCCAGGTAGAGCTTTCTACAGATGAACTTGGCAGTGACGTCTTGCTGGAAGATTATATCGATGATATCCTGGTAGTCCCAGTTCCCGGTCTGACCGAGGAAAGTCTTTTCACCGTCGTCATGCCGACCCGGGACGAAAGCGGATTGGATCGCCCAGACGTAGCGCGGGCGCTGGTTCACGAGCAAGGGAATTGTCCAGCCGGTCAAGGCGCGGGCTGCTTCCTTGATGTCGTCTTCGGTATAATTGCCGACTCCCATGGTGAAGAGTTCCTGGAGTTCCCGCCCGTAGTTTTCATTGGGTCTTCCCTTGGTGCTCAAGCGACCATCGAGGTAATCGAGCATCGCGGGATCAATCGTGATGTCGGTTACGAACTGCTTGAAATTTCCGAGGGCGTTTTTTCGCAATGTATCGAGATACCCGTATTCCCACTGGGGGCATCGCACCGTGAGATACTCCGTAGCGAAATGGTCGTGCCAAAATAATGTAAGCTTCTCGCGGATGGAGAATTCATCGGAAAGCATCAGTTCGATCCACCAGTTGCGCAGTTGTTTCATGCGCCCGGCGTCGCGTTTTCGGTCGGCGCTGCTGGATCCGTCGTAGTCCCAATTTTCGTTCACCCAGTTTCCGGGCGGACTGGGAAGCGGCTTATCGGCCAGCAGCATGTCAACGACTTCAGCGGGGGTTTTCTTGAGCGCCATCTTGACGTGATCGATCTTGGCACCGAACATCGTTCGACGCAGCAGGTGGCCGACCCGCTGTTCATCCCACGGTTGTTGTTCCGAGGGAATGTACGGTTCCAACCCGGCAGCTACCTTAGGCCCGACCCGGTTTGTTTCCGGCAAACCTTTCAGGCTCGCCTGGTACGGCTCACGAGGCGGTTTCTTGTTTTTATCGCCGCCGCGCCCCTTCGCCGATCCTTCCTTGCGAGCGACAACAAGCGCGCCGGCAGTCAGGCCGGCCTGGGACAGGAACGATCGTCTATTCATAAGGTTCTGACCTCATTTTATAGTGAATAAAGTGTTAGTGAGAAGTGGTGAATGCTATCATGACAACCAATAGAAAATTATCCGGCAGGATATGAAGATGATCAGGATTCTTTTTCCGGGAGGAACATGTATCTTACCCACGGTGGGAGCGGTTGTGAATCGCTTCCCCATGCCACGCGCAGGAGAATTGAATTTCAGTTAGTGAGAAAATGATTATTCTTGCCGATAAAAGCAACCCTTTCATTGCAGAAGCCTGTGGGAAGCTAGGCCTCGTCAGGCTCTTCGAATCCACGGATTTCGACAACTCCTTGCTTCATGAATGTGATGCGCTTATTTCCCGATCCACATTAAAGATCAACAGGGATCTGTTGCATAATAGTTCCGTTCGGTTCGTGGCCACGGCAACTTCGGGCTTTGATCACGTGGATGTTCGCTATTTGCAGGAAAACGGGATCGGCTTCGCGTATGCGCCCGGCTGCAACGCGCGCTCCGTGGCGGAATACATTGTTACCGCCTTGTTCCTGGTAGCAGCTCGCCACGGGTTCGACCTGCGGGGAAAAAGTGTCGGTATTATCGGGGTCGGCCACGTCGGGGCCGAGGTGGAGCGAATGGTTCGTGCGTTGGAGATGGTCCCGGTTCTGAACGATCCACCCCTGGCCGCTGAAACAGGTGATCCCCGGTATCGTCCGCTTTCCGAGGCCTTGGCGGCCGATATTGTCACCCTCCATGTTCCGTTGACGAGTCATGGTCCATGGCCGACAACGAAGATGATCGGGAAACGTGAATTTGCATTCATGAAAGAAGGAGCAGTATTCCTCAATACCTCGCGTGGAGGCGTTGTGGATCATGATGCGCTCATCGAGGCTGTGCGGCAAGGAAGATTGGGAGCGGTGGTATTGGACGTGCATGAAAACGAACCGGTATTTCGTACCGATGTCCTGGACTATGTTGATGTTGCGACGCCACACGTGGCGGGGCATGCCTATGATGGAAAGATTCGTGGGACGCAAATGGTTTATGAAGCGTTGTGTGCGTTTCTCAACGTTTCACCGACATGGGATTATCGTAAACATATTGAAACCGACATCCCGTTGCCGCGCCCGGCGCTGCATCCCGACCTGTCTCTTTGGTACCGCCTCTTCAGGATTATCAGGCACGTATGTCCGATTGATCAGGATGACAGGAAGCTCCGCGAGCTTGCCGACCTCCCCGACAGCGAGCGCGGAACCGCCTTTCACCGGTACCGGAACCACTACGCCGCGAGGAGGGAATTCTCCGCGTATAAATTGATCGGTGATTATCCTCCCGACGAAACACACGTTCTCGAAGCGTTGGGGTTTACAACGAGAAGGGAGACCGGCTCCTGAAATCCGTTCTTCGCAGAGAATCCTTTTCCGTTCAATATCATCTTACTCTACTGGAAACGATCTTGCAGCAGCGGTCGGCATGGCCGGGACGGGAGACGATGAATACCAACATTACTCTTGATACGACGATCGAAGACCTGGTGGAACGCTACCCGGATGCCGTTTCGTTTCTCATGGAATACGGTATCCGTTGCTTGATTTGTGGCGACCCGGCTTGGGGAACCTTGAAAGAAGCAATGCGGGAAAAGAATTTTTCCCGTGAAAAGATGGAAGAAGTTCTCGCCGCGTTGCGTCGCAACCTGGGACGTTCAACACAGAAGTAATCGAGGAAAGTATGGTTCGGAAAAAAGCAAGGGACGATCACAAAACACCGATTCATCCTCTCGTATGGGTGCTCATGGCGGCGGTGGTCGTCTTCGGTATTCTCGTTATCATGGATTCCGCCGGAGGCCCTGCTACGACCGGCGCCGCTCCTGTTTCGCCTGCGCCATCGACCGACGCGAGAATCGCGCCGGATTTTTCCCTGGTTCGGGCGGATGGAGGCATGATGGGGATCGGGGACCTGCGGGGGAAGGTCGTGATTCTTGATTTCTGGGCCACGTGGTGCGCGCCTTGCAAGCGGGAGATCCCGGATTTCATTGACTTGCAGAAAACCTACGGCGACCGGGGTCTTGTCGTGATGGGAGTGGCCCTCGATAAGCGGGATGCCGTGGATGCATTCATCGAACAGCAAGGAATCAACTATCCGATTCTCTATGGAGATAAGCAAATATCCCAGCTTTATGGAGGAATCACGGGTATTCCGACAACGTTTATTATTGACCGGGACGGCGTCATTAGGGAAAAATTCGTCGGGTATCGACCGCGCAAGACTTTCGAGGAAGCGATAAAGAAATTGCTGTAGCAGCCGTATCCATGGTGCTTTCGCATCCGGTCCATTGCCACGCCGTATGGGGCTCATCGTTCTCCATTACCAAAAACATTTTCATACTACCGCGCCCCCTCCAAGCAGGTTTTTGTAATCGGCGGGTTGCTGTGTACATTTCCTGGTGATCTTGTGCAGTGGCGCCACTGCTCCCATCAGCCAACGTCAGGAAATTGACATGACCGTTCCGTTCTTTTTTGCTTTGTTGGGGGGAATCATTATCGTCGGCTTCCTCGCCAATCTCCTGTTCCGACTGACGAAAATCCCCAGTGTCTTATTGCTTATCGGTGTCGGCGTCATTCTCGGTCCCGTCACGGAGATCATTACGTCGAATCTTCTCGTGAGCGTCGCCCCATACATCGGGACGCTGGCGCTGATCATCATTTTGTTCGAGGGCGGACTCGAACTGGATATCGTGACGGTCATAAAGCAGGCCCCGCGAGCGACAATGCTGGCGGTATTGGTTTTTGTCTTTTCCATGGCGAGTGTTTTTGCTTTTGCGCATTTCATTGCCGGATTATCGTTGGTCAGCGCTTTACTCCTGGCTGCCGTTCTCGGCGCCACCAGCCCGGCAATCTGTATCCCCGTTGTCTCCGGGCTCAGTGTTCGTGATGAAATCAAGACACTGCTTAAACTCGAATCAGCCTTGGGCGATGTTCTCCTGATCGTAACGGTCGTCATGATCCTGGATTTCGAACGGACGGGTGTCCAGGAAAAATCCGACGTGATTATCACGTTCCTGAAATCCTTCGGCGTGGCGTTTTTCATTTCTTCCGTTGCCGGCGTGCTCTGGTCACGATTGATAAGCTGGATGGGAAAGGAAAACCTTTCGTACATGTTGACCCTGGGGTTCATGTTTCTCCTGTATTTCGTCGTAGAGGAGTTACACGGCAGCGCGGCCATCGCGGTGTTGCTGTTCGGACTCATTTTGGCAAACATGGAAGTCGCCGCGCGTCACATCGGTAAAAAGACCCAGGCTCTTTTTGGTATTGATATCATCGCGGAAAAATTCGTTCTCGACGAATTCATCAAGAACATCACGGCCGAGATTTCGTTCTTTGTTCGCACTTTTTTCTTCGTGTACCTCGGTTTGCTGTTGAACTTTGAGTCGATGACGCTCCTCACCGGCATTTCCGCGGTTTTGATTGTCATGCTTTTATTGGGTAGTCGCAAGATGGGGATTTTTCTTTTCAAGATGCGAAACCGGTCTATGACACCCGCCGAGTTGGAGGTAGTCATGGCGTTGATGCCTCGAGGCCTGGCCACTGCGGTAATGGCGTTTCTTCCGCTCCAGGCTGGAATCCCGGGTGTGGAATCCCTGCCGATGTATGCGTTTGTCGCTATTGTGCTGACAAATATTTACATGACATTCCGCATCATCATCGCCGAACGACGCCTGGAATCGGAGCGAAAGGAGGCCGCGATGGCAGCGGAATCCGGCATGGATCAAGGTGAGGAAGGAGGGGAGCGCATGTTGAATGGTTGGGATTTGTAGCGGTGCCGAAGTCCCCTGACCGAAGAGCCGTTACGGAGAGGTATATCTGCAGTTCCCGACGGCCACAGGGGCCCCACCTGTTTTTCATCCCTCGATATACCCGTCAAATGGATTCAATAATCGCTTGAAAAACCGTATATTTACTGGTTGAGATGATCGTTATCCGCTGGCGTTTTTTCGCCTGGACCGTGATTAACGACCAATCCTTTGCAGGCGGCACGCATACGGGGCCTTGACGCCAGCGTCAAAACCTCCGACCGCTCA
Source organism: Bacteroidota bacterium (assembly GCA_024276335.1). Classification (GTDB taxonomy): domain Bacteria; phylum Bacteroidota; class Ignavibacteria; order SZUA-365; family JAADGX01; genus JAADGX01. The sequence goes on along the minus strand of JAJRXL010000321.1, from coordinate 4,775 downwards.
CGCTTCATGATTCGTATCATATCAAAAGCTATACGAGGATTTTCCATGACGATGAATTTTGATGTAATCCAGGAATTTTATGAAGAACTTCCCGCTAACGTCGATGCTGCACGTCGGCTTCTGAATCGTCCTCTTACGTACACGGAGAAAATACTGTACTCTCATTTGTGGAACCCGGCAGAAAGGCCATACGAACGAGGGAACAGCTACGTGGAATTCGCCCCGGATCGTGTCGCCATGCAGGATGCCACGGCTCAGATGGCATTACTGCAATTCATGACCGCGGGAATTCCGCGGGTCGCCGTGCCGACTACCGTTCACTGCGACCACCTCATCCTTGCGGAAACCGGCGCAAGCGCGGATCTCAGGAACGCCCTGAACTTGAACAAAGAGGTGTACGACTTTCTCGCCTCCGTTTCAAGGAAATACGGTATCGGTTTCTGGAAACCCGGAGCCGGGATCATTCACCAGGTTGTGCTCGAGAATTACGCTTTTCCCGGTGGTATGATGATCGGAACGGATTCCCATACGCCAAACGCGGGCGGGCTGGGAATGATCGCCATCGGCGTGGGAGGCGCGGATGCCGTTGACGTCATGGCCGGGATGCCGTGGGAGTTGAAATTCCCCCGCCTGATCGGCGTCAAGCTGACCGGTACGATGAGCGGTTGGACGTCTCCCAAGGACGTGATCCTCAAGTTGGCGGGGATCCTGACCGTGAAAGGCGGGACCGGTGCTATTGTCGAGTATTTCGGGGATGGATGCGCGAGCATTTCCGCCACGGGGAAAGCCACGATCTGTAACATGGGCGCGGAGATCGGAGCGACAACCTCAGTCTTTGCGTACGACGACAAAACCGCTGTTTATCTTCGCGCCACGGGACGCGCCGACGTGGCTGAGCTTGCGGACGGACTGCGTAATCACCTGCGGCCCGACGAAGAAGTCATTTCAGAACCAGAGTCTTATTACGACCAGGTTATTCATATTGACCTCTCGGAGTTGGAGCCGCATATCAACGGCCCGTTTTCACCGGATCGCGCATATCCAATCTCTGCCTTTGCGAAGGCCGTGAAAGAAAACGATTGGCCCGAGGAGGTACGCGTCGCGTTAATAGGCTCCTGCACGAATTCCAGCTACGAGGACCTCGATCGCGTAGCTTCGATTGCCCGCGCGGCGAAACAAAAAGGCCTGAAAGCCAAAAGCGAGTTCACCATTACACCGGGGTCGGAGCAGATCCGCGCCACGATCGAACGGGACGGTCAACTCCAGGACATGGAAGCCATCGGGGGCAAGGTGTTGGCCAATGCCTGCGGGCCATGCATAGGTCAATGGAAACGTCACGATGTTAAGAAGGGCGACAGGAACTCCATCGTGACTTCGTTCAATCGGAATTTTACCGGCCGCAACGATGGTAATCCCGATACGCATGCATTTGTTGCCAGCCCCGAGACGGTTGTTGCCCTGGCGCTTGCCGGTCGCCTGACCTTTGATTTTACCAGGGACGCTTTGACCAATGAAAACGGGGAGCGGGTTGTGCTCGATCCTCCACAAGGAGAAGAACTTCCGGCTCGCGGCTTTGTGCCCGATCCGGAGGGGCTCGTTCCGCCTGCCGACGATGCAAACGCGGTTGCCGTATCTGTTGCGGACGACAGTGAGCGCCTCCAGTTGTTGACACCGTTTCCACCGCCGGATGCGAAGGAATACCAGGATATGGTGATTCTTATCAAGACGAAGGGAAAGTGCACGACCGATCATATCTCCATGGCTGGTCCCTGGTTGCGTTACCGCGGGCATCTCGACAACATCTCGAACAACATGTTCATCGGCGCGACGAATTACTTCAACGACAGTGTGAACAGGGTCAAGAACCAGTTGACCGGTGAATACGATGAAGTCCCCAAGGTGGCCCGGGCATATAAGCAAGCAGGTATTGGATGGATTGTCGTCGGCGATGAAAACTACGGCGAGGGGTCGAGTCGCGAGCATGCCGCGATGGAACCGCGTCATCTCGGCGCAAAGGCGATAATCACGAAATCGTTTGCACGCATTCACGAGACGAATTTGAAAAAGCAGGGGCTGTTGCCCCTCACGTTCGTTAATCCCGAGGATTATGATAAGATTCGGGAAGATGATCGATTTTCGCTCGACCTCGCCGAGCTGGCGCCAGGAAAGGCCATGACCCTGATCGTGAAGCACAAAGACGGCAGCGAAGAAAGAATCCCATTGAAGCATACGTTGAATGAACAGCAGATCGAGTGGTTCAAGGCGGGGAGCGCATTAAACCTAATACGGAAGAAAAACCAGTCGTGATATTCTTCTATACCTGCGGATGGGATGACCCGGTGAAACAAGATAGTGCCGGGGCGGACAACGTGAACCTTTGAGGATTGTGCCAAGGATTACCGGGGAACACGGCGGCGGAGGACGAAAATCGGAAAGCAAACGAGAGGCGAAAGGAATGACCGAAAGCCGGAAAAATAAGCGCGGAGTTATTTCGACGATCGGGGCGAAAACCGCGATTGCTCTGATCGCGATCTCGTTTTTGTCAGCATCGATTTATATTTATGCCGCCTACCGTACGGGCTACAAGCTTATCGAGACGGAGTATCGCTCCAAGGCGAGAATGGTGGCGATGTTCGGTAAAAACTTGCTTGAGCACCTCATGTTGGAAGGGCGGAAAGACAAGCTCGCCAGCGTCATGGGTGCAATGCTCGATCACTCCCAGATCAAGGAGATCCTCATTCTGAAGGCGGATGGATCGATCTTTGTCGGCGCGGGAGCGCAGCCGCAAATAAAACGATTCGACTTGGAGCGGTTCACCGGTCATATAGATGCGAAAGGGAATCGTTTTGCGTCGGTGGCAGAGAACAACCATTCTTATGAATACATATTGAGCCCGATTTTCGCGAAGCCCGGATGCAGGACCTGCCATAAAGATAGTGGAGATACACTTGGCTATTTTGTGGCGAAAGTACATTCCGATGAACTGCGGACAATATCGCGGGAGCATGGCAAAACGAATGTTTTGTTGATCGTCCTTTCTTTTGGCGGTCTGACCATTGTCGCATTCATCGCCCTGGTTTTACTTGTCGTCAGACCGATCACGAGGCTTCATTCACACATAGAACACGTCAAGCATCAACTGGCACCGATAGAGGAGGGGCGAAACGTCGAGTTGCCGATGATTCCCCAGCCCAACTCAAAAGACGAGATTGCGGATTTGACGCAGGCTGTCAATGATTTGATTTCCCAGCTAAACAAGACGAACTCGAAGCTTATTAATCTGACGCAGCAACAATTGGAAAAAGCGGGCCGCATCGCGACGGTTGGCGAGATGGCGGCAAGTTTGGCGCACGAGATCAAGAACCCCATCGCCGGTGTCCTTGGGGCCCTACAGGTTTTTGACGCGGAGGCCGAGGAAAACGACCCCCAGAGAGAAATCATCTCGGAGATGATGGCGCAGATGGAACGCGTGAATACTACGGTGAACGATCTCCTCAGTTATGCCCGCCCATCTTCGCCTTCTTTTGAAAAGGTGAATCTCAGGGAAATTATCGAACGAACCCTGTTTCTCCTGTCCAAACAGAGCACGGGCAAGAATGTTCGCGCTGAATTGACGTGCAATGAAGAGACGCCGGAGATTACCGCCGATAAAAAGCAGATGCAGCAGTTGTTGTGGAACATCATGCTGAATGCCGTCCAAGCCATGAAGGGGGAGGGGACGTTGCATGTTTCTGTCTTGGGCGACCGGGAAAATGTGAGAATTGAAATCCAGGATTCAGGGTGTGGAATTGCGCCTGAAGCTTTGGAAAGACTTTTTGAGCCATTCTTTACGACGAAACATAAAGGTACCGGGCTTGGTCTGGCTATTTCAAAACGTATCGTGGAGCAACACAACGGCACCATACATTTTGAAAGCGACCCGGGTAAAGGTACGAAGGTATGTATCGTTTTGCCGAGGGAGCAGAAAGAAGGTCGAGAATGAGAGGCGAATCGATCCTGATTGTAGATGACGAAAAACTCATTCGGTGGTCATTATCGAAAGAGATGACGAACGCGGGGTTTACCGTTTTCGAGGCTGAAACGGTTGAACGCGCGCTGGAGATCATCAAGGAAAAAGAACCGGACGTGGTTCTCCTCGACCAACATCTCCCTGACAGGCTGGGGATGGAAGTACTGAAGATGATCAAGGATAGCGATCTCGGCATTCCGGTTATTATGCTGACTGTTATCGACAAGTCGGATATTGCGGTGCAGGCGATGAAGCTTGGAGCCTTTGATTACCTCACTAAACCCGTAAATACGGAAGAGTTGCTCGTGCTTGTTGAAAAGGCGTTGGAAACCACGATGCTGAAGCGGAGGGTAAACCGCTTGTTGAAGGAACAGACGGATAAAATGGGTTTCCAGAAAATTATCGGCTCCTCGCCCGCGATGCGTCGTGTGTTGGATACGATAGTGAAAATTGCGAAAAGTGAGACGACAACGGTTCTTATTACCGGCGAGAGTGGAACCGGCAAAGAGCTGGTTGCGCGCTCGATCCATGCCTTGAGTTTGCGAGGACAGGAGACTTTTGTAGCGGTAAATTGCTCGGCATTAACCGATACACTGGTCGAGAGCGAATTGTTTGGTCACGAAAAAGGCGCTTTTACCGATGCGAGGCATCAGCGTAAGGGGATTTTCGAGTTGGCAAATGGTGGTACGGTTTTCCTGGACGAGATAGGCGATATCTCGCTTTCTGCACAGGCCAAGCTGTTACGGGTATTGGAAGAACGATCTTT
>JAJRXL010000320.1 GCA_024276335.1 Bacteroidota bacterium | reverse complement strand
GCCGAAGGGCCGGGGATCCTGGCACTTCTCGGTACAATCCACTCCCGGGTAGCACGGCTTGTAGCCGGTGAACGTCGTGCAGTCGCGGTATGTTGTCGATGAACCGTCAGTCACGGGGAAGTCCGTTTCATGAACAAGACACCTCCGTCACGGGCGCGCCATCCGGTCGCAACGCTCCCGCAATCGAAAAAGACAGGCGGCATTGTTTGATATTCGCGTTCCATCATCTATATTTTCATCTTTGTTGTATGCACGAGCGGCACCACCATGAGCAAATATACGAATCGCATTCCACATAAAGGACACCACGACTGGGCTCTCATCCTCGGAGCTTCCTCCGGTTTCGGCGGGGCGACGGCGCTGGCCCTCGCCGAGGCCGGTTTCCACGTCTTCGGCGTCCACCTCGATCGCCAGGCGACGATGAAGAACGTCGAGGCTATTGTCAGCGGCATCAAGGAACGGGGGCGCAAGGCGGTGTTCTTCAACATGAACGCCGCCGATCCCATCAAGAGGGAGGAAACCCTGGATGAGATCCGGGAACGGTTCGTATCCGACAAGCGGGCCCATATCCGCATTCTCTTCCACTCGCTCGCGTTCGGTACCTTGCGCCCTTTTATATCCGAGGCGCCCGAGGAAATGATCACCAAGGCGCAGATGGAGATGACCATGGACGTCATGGCCCATTCGCTCGTGTACTGGACACAGGGCCTCATCAAGCGGGGCCTCATGGAGAACGGCGGCCGCATTATCGCGATGACCAGCGAGGGAAGCACCATCGCCCTGCCTTTCTACGGTGCCGTGTCCGCCGCCAAGGCGGCCCTGGAATCCCACATCCGGCAACTGGCTGCCGAGTTGGCGCCGCGCGGCATTACCGCCAACGGCCTCCTGGCCGGCATTACCGACACCCCCGCCCTGCGCAAGATTCCCGGCGCGCGGAACATGATCAAGGTGGCCCGGCGCAAAAACCCCTTCGGCCGCCTGACCCGCCCCGAGGACGTGGCGCAAGCAGTTGTCCTGCTCGTCATGGAAGGCTCGCATTTCATCAGCGGTAACGTCATCGGCGTGGACGGGGCCGAGAGCAAGGTCGCCTTCGTCGGCCAGAAGTACCCCCACGAATCCGGGGCCGGCAACCGGTGACGACCCGCAGCAGCACTCCCGTAAAAACAACTTTATTCATCCACAACCAATTACCAATCAGACATGAACAGATTTGAATTCACCGAAGAGCAAAACATGCTCCGCGAGATGGTGCGCGATTTCGTGGACAACGAAATAAAACCGCGCGCGGACGCCATCGACGCAGAGGAGGAAATACCCCGGGACCTGATCCGCAAGATCGCCGAGACGGGGTTGATGGGAACGGTCTTTCCCGAGGAGTACGGGGGAGGCGGTTTCGGCGAGGTCGGCTACTGCATCGCCCAGGAGGAAGTCGGTCGCGGCTGTCTTTCCACGGCGACCTTCATCGGGGCACACCAGTCCATCGGCACCAACGCCATCTACCTGGGCGGCTCCGAGGAACTGAAGAAAAAGTACGTCCCTCCCCTGGCGCGGGGCGAAAAGATCGGCGCCTTCGCCCTCACCGAGGCCCAGGCAGGGTCCGATTCGTTCAACGTACGCACGCGCGCACGCAAGGAAGGCAACCACTGGGTGCTGAACGGAGAGAAGTTGTGGATCACCAACGGCTCCATCGCCGACGTCGTCTCCGTCTTCGCCCGCACCGAGCGCGGCATCACCGCGTTCGTGGTCGAGACGCAGTGGGACGGCTTCGAAGCCGGTCCCAAGGAAAAGAAACTCGGCATCCGCGGCAGCGTCACCAACGCCATTTCATTCAAGGACGTGAAAGTGCCCGAAGAGAACATCATCGGGAGCGACGGCCGGGGATTCCTGGTAGCCATGAAGACACTGGACGCGGGTAGGCTCGGCCTCGGCGCCTGTTGCGTGGGCGCGGCAAAGGAAATGCTGGAGCACGCCTCCAAGTACGCGAAGATGCGGCGGCAGTTCGACGCTCCCATCGCCTCGTTCGAAGCCGTGCAGTTCATGATCGCCGAAATGGCCACGCTCGTTTACGCAATGGAAAGCATCGTCTATCGCACCGCCGCCGATTACGATGCGGGCAAGAAAGTCTCCGGCCAGGCGGGAATCGTGAAGCTGTTCTGCTCGGAAGGACTGGACAAGGTCGTGGACCTCGCGCTCCAGGTGCACGGCGGCATCGGCTACAGCCGCGAACTGCCCGTGGAACGCTTTTACCGCGACAGCCGCATCAACCGCATCTTCGAGGGCACGAGCGAAATCCAGCGCCTCGTCATCGCCCACGACATCCTGAAGAAAAACGGCATCTGGAAATACTGAAAAGACCGGCAACGCTTATCCCGACCGGCTCCTCGCGGCGCGTTTTCCTTTTCCCACATACGGATTTCCGTCCAGGAAAAACCTCCACGGCAGCTCCACGCTCTCCCGGATACCGATGCGGGGCGAGGTGGCGATTTTCCCGGCACGATATCCCGCGTCGCGGCGAAGTGTCAAGGGACCAGCCACCAGGGAAAGACCGTTGTGGCGCCGATCCACTGCGAACGCCTGGCATACCTTGGCCGGGCCGTTGGTCAGATCCTCGTCCCGCCGGGCGGCGGGACGCCGTTGCCTGATGATTTCAAGGCCCGCCAGCGGTTCCACCGCACGGATTAATACCGCCGCTCCCACTCCCTCCCTTTCCGTTACCACGTTCATGCAGAAATGCATACCGTAAGTAAAGTACACGTAGAGGATCCCGCCTTCCCGGAACATGATCTCGTTGCGCTTCGTCCTCCCCCGGTAGGAATGGGCGGCGCGGTCGCCGTCCTGGTGATATGCCTCGACTTCCACGACACGGCCCGCCACGATGTCCGGTCCTTCGGTGGAAACCAGCACCGCGCCCAAAAGGTCCTGCGCAACATCCAGCGTGGGCCGCACGTAAAAGGCACGTTCCAGCACGGGCAGTTCGAGGATGTTCATCGCGGGTGTTTCATGACGGTCCGGAGAAAAGCAAGCAAATCGGCGACGTCGGCTGGCGAGAGCTTGCCCGGCGGGAAAAAGGGCATCGCCCCCCGCCCCGTCCATACGAGGCGCGCCGCTGCGGTGTCGTTGAACGTGCGCGCATGCAGGTCGGGACCGAGGGCCGTGTTTCCCGCCCCGTGGCACAAGCGGCAGGCGCGATCGAACACGTCGGTGCCGTGCTCCGGGTCGCCGCGACGGCGCAGTGCCCGGTCCACGGCATCGGCCAGGCGAGCCGAATCCCGCGGCAGGTTCAACGCCGTCCAGGGAGCATGCCGTGGTTCGCTGCCGACGGAGACGGCCCGGAAGTAGGCCAGCAGAGCGCCGGACTCCGACGGCGACAGGGCGTCGTCGTACGATCGGCCGCGTCCCTGGTACCGGAGCGCGCACCGCGCCGCGCCCGCGCCGTACCGGCGCAACGCATCACCGACAAACTCGCCGTTCCAGGCGCTGATTCTCCCGTGCGCGCCCAGGATAGGCCGTCCCGCCTTGATGTCCCTCGCTGCGGGAATACGGTCTTCAACGTAATCGGCGTGACAATCGGCGCAGGCCACGGGCCGCGTACCGAAACGGCGGTCGGTGAATATCTCCCTGCCCTGCATGATACGTAAGGCGGAATAGGAAGAATCGGGGGACCGTTCCCGGGAAGGTTTTTCCCGGCAGGAAAGCGGGACAAGACAACCAAGGATGATAAGCCCCCACGGGACAAGACACCCACGGATGTTGCGTACCGCGCGCATGGCGTTTACAACGGTTCCCACATGTTGCCTTCGCAGGGGATGTGGTTCTCGGACACGTGTTCGTCCAGGGCGGTGCACATGATGGCAGAGGGGTCGAAGTGCCTGCACGACGCACACAAGGTGTCCTCGACGATCTCCCGCGTGTTCTCCTTGAACAACCGGTACTGCACCTGCGCCGGATGGATCACGAAGCCGTACAAGGCCATGATGGTCACGGCCCACCAGACGGTGTAGTCGATCATGGAAAAGTACTCGTTCACCATCCACGCCACGAGGACCACGGCCACGGCGCGGAACAACGCCCACGTAACGATGCTTCCCAGCGTGTTGGGGAATCGCGGTTCTGTTTCCTGGACGGGCGGAACGGCCATTGTACATTTCCTTCTTTCGTTTGCGCGCGTGGCCTCAAACGCATACCTTGCTTGATGCCAACAGGAATATTGTCGTTTCTGTCGGCTATTCCAAATCCACGACACCGCATGCTGTTCACGACGCCACGACACTGGAAACCCCGCTGGAAATACCGCGCACGCGGCTACCTCTGGAGCATGCACTTTTCCGGCGCGGGTCGCATCATCATCGAGGAACGAAACCCGGACACGAAAGAAACATCGTTTTCCTGCCTGGAGGAATCCACGGGCACACCGGTGTGGCGGGATATGTCCTTCGACGAGCCCTGGTGGATCGGCATCGAGGACGTCACCCAGCGCTACATCTATTTCCATCGCTACCGGCAGCCGGACATGCCCCAGCGCCTGGGCGTAACGGCATGCGCCGTGGAAACGGGCCGGGTCCTGTGGGAGCGGCCGGAATGCGCATTTGCCTTCGCGCTCGAAGACGAACTGGTCGTAAGCAGGGAGGATTTCGAACAGGCCGTGTTTCTCGTCCTCGATGCCGCCGCCGGCGAGGTAAAATCGACCTTGAATCCGTCCGACCCTGAACTGGTTTCGCGTAAGGCCGGTCTCGACGAGCGCGACCGGTTTGCCGGTTTCCTCTATCCCGATGCCTACGCCTCGCCGGAGCAAATGCCGGCCGAGCGCCGCGACCTGCTGCACCGCTTCGCGCCGCAGGAAACGGTGGTGGGCAACGTGGACATCCTGTCCCACCGGGGCCGCCTGTTCTTGGCCTGGCATGAAGTCATGGAGCCCCAGCTCCAAGGAACCGGAATACCCAAGACCAAGAATGAGGGCTCTGTTGCCGGGGAAGTCGGTTCATGGCGGATCCGCCAGCGCATGGCGGGCATCGACGCCGACGGTAAGGTCATTCTCGACCTGGTGCTCCTGGACGAAACCAGCGCTCCCGCACCGGACTCCTTTTTCGTGAAGGACGAACAACTGCTGGTGTTACAGGGAAGAACAACGTTGTTGTCATTCGACACGGAGAGGTGATTGCTCATGGTACGCGTAGTTTCCGATAGTATTTCCGTTTCCACACAGGGTGGGGATGACATGATAGACCTGACCCCGCAGCTCGAGGCCGCCATACGCCGCTCGGAACTACGGAACGGAACCGTGACGGTGTTCGTCTCCGGTTCCACGGCGGGCATATCCACCATCGAGTTCGAGCCGGGCCTGCGGCGCGACCTGCCGGAAGCGTTCGAACGCGTTGCGCCCCGCGGCGCCCGCTACCACCACGACGACACGTGGCACGACGGGAACGGTCATTCCCACGTCCGGGCCACACTGCTCGGCCCCTCGCTGACCGTCCCTTTCTCGGGCGGACGACTCCTGCTGGGAACCTGGCAGCAAGTCGTATTGGTGGACTTCGACAACCGGCCGCGAAACCGAAGCATTGCCCTGCAGATGATCGGGGAATAAGCGAACGGGATTGCGGGTTTATCGCGTCTTGTCTGGAATTGCGTTTATGCGTAAATGCGTAGGAGCGCATATATAGAGAAGGGGCTCGAGATTGAACGTTCCAACGTTTCTTCACGACGACACGCTTCACCGTATCATCGAAACCATGTCATCGAAGTGGAGATTTCCTCCCCGATGACTATTTTGACAGTAAAACCATGAACACCGGGAAAACACGACATATCCATGGAAGCCAATAATAAACGGGAGAAACCCTCCCTAAAAGCAAATGAGGTTATCCGCATCGAAGCGGACGCCGTCCTGCGGTTGTGCGACCGGCTGGGGCCGCCATTCGACAACGCGGTGGACATGATGCTTTCCTGCCGCGGACGCGTCATTATCACCGGCATGGGCAAATCCGGCCTCATCGCTCGCAAGATCGCGGCCACCATGAACTCCACGGGGACACCCTCGATCTTTCTCCATCCCTCGGACGCCGTGCACGGCGACCTGGGCATGGTTCAGAAAGGCGACCTCGTCATCATTCTTTCCAAGAGCGGGAACACGGAGGAACTCAAAACCATTCTCCCCATCCTCAAGCGCATCCCCGTGCGCATCATCGGCATCGTGGGCAATATCGATTCCCTCCTGGGACGGGAGGCTGACATCGTGCTCGATGTGAGCGTGGAAGAGGAAGCTTGCCCCCACGACCTTGCGCCGACCGCCTCCACGACGGCCAGCCTCGTCATGGGCGACGCCCTGGCAATCGCCCTGCTCCAGGAGCGGGGATTCACTCCCGAGGACTTCGCTCTTTTCCATCCCGGGGGAAACCTGGGGAAGCGGCTCCTGCTCAAGGTCGAGGAGCTGATGAAGTCCGGCAACGATGTGCCTTCCGTGCACCAGGCGGTTCCCCTCAAGGACGCCATACTGGAAATCACGGAAAAACGCCTGGGCGCCACCTGCGTCGTGGACGACGACGGCATCCTGGTGGGTATCATCACCGACGGCGACCTGCGCAGGCTGTTGGAGCGCGACACGGACATGAAGAACCTGCTGGCGGTGGACGTCATGACCCGCGCCCCGAAAGTCATCAGCCCCGGCATCCTGGCCAGCAGCGCCCTGGCCTTCATGGAAAAGCACAAGATCACACAGCTCATCATCACGGACGAGAATCAGCGACCGGCCGGCATCATTCACATGCACGACCTGGTCGAGGCCGGATTGAAATGACAACGAACACAACGATCGCGCGCCATGCGTAAACCATTCCGGGAACGGCTGCAAACCGGCGTCATCCTCTTCGACGGGGGCATGGGAACCGAGATTTACAACCGGGGCGTGTACATCAACCGGTGCTACGACGAGCTCAACCTCACCCACCGCGATCTCGTCACCTCCATCGGCCGCGACTACGTGAACGCCGGGGCCGACGTAATCGAGACCAACACGTTCGGCGCCAACAGGTTCAAGCTGGAAGAGCACAGCCTGGTGGACAAGCTGCGCGACATCAACCTGGCCGGGGCGCAGATCGCGCGGGAGGCCGCGGGCGAAGACGTGTACGTCGCGGGCTCCATGGGACCGCTGGGGGTGCAGATCGAGCCGCTGGGACCGCTGGCCCTGGAGGAAGCGCGGGAAGCCTTCCGCGAACAGGCGCAGGCATTGCTTGAAGGCGGCGTGGATCTCTTCATCCTCGAGACGTTCACCTACCCGGCGGAAATCCACCAGGCCATCCTGGCCGTGCGCGACATTTGCGACTTGCCCCTCATCGCGCAAATCACGATCAATGACGACGGCAACTCCCTCACCGGGGCCGACGCCGAGATCATCGTGGCCGAGCTGGACGCGATGGAGCCCGACGTGCTGGGCGCCAACTGCAGCGTGGGTCCGCACGTGATGCTCCAGTTCCTCGAACGCACGCGCAGCCTCACCGAGCGGCCCTTCTCCATCATGCCCAACGCGGGCAAGCCGCGCAACATCAACGGGCGCAACCTTTACATGACCACGCCGGAGTACATGGCCGAGTACGCCAAGCTCTACATCCAGAGCGGGGCCAACGTCGTCGGAGGGTGCTGCGGCACGAATCCCGAGCACGTGCGGGCCATGCGGCGCGCCGTCAACGCCCTCAAGCCGGACGAAGCGCTGCGCGCCATCGAGGTGCGCCACGTCGAAAAACCGCCCGAGGTCGAAGTTCTTCCCCTCCGGGACAAGTCGCGCCTGGCACACCAGCTCGACCAGGGGCGTTTCGTGACCATGGTGGAGATCGTGGCGCCGCGGGGGGTATCGCCCGCCAAGCAGATCGACGCCGCGCGCACGATGTTCTTTTACGGCATCGACGCCATAAACATCCCGGACGGTCCGCGGGCCTCCGCGCGCATGTCGGCATTGTCGCTGGCCGTGCAAATCCAGCGCGCTGTCGGCATCGAAACCGTGCTCCACTACACCTGCCGCGACCGCAACGTGATCGGCATCCAGTCCGACCTGCTGGGCGCGTGGGCGCTGGGGCTGCGCAACATCCTCGCCATCACCGGCGACCCGCCGAAGCTGGGCGATTACCCCGACGCCACCGCCGTGTTCGACATCGACGCCATCGGCCTGGTCAACGTCATCAACCGGCTCAACCACGGGCTGGATATCGCGGGCAACCCCATCGGCGAGCCCACCGCCTTCCACACCGGCGTGGGAGTCAATCCAGGAGCCTACAACATGGACAAGGAGCTGAGCCGCCTGGACTGGAAGGTGGACGCGGGAGCGGAGTTCATGATCACGCAGCCGGTGTTCGACCTCAAGGTGCTCGAATCGTTCCTCAAGCGGGTCGAGCACATCCACATCCCCGTCATCGCGGGCCTGTGGCCCTTGACCTCGCTACGCAACGCCCTGTTCATGAACAACGAAGTGCCCGGCTGCCACGTCCCCGACGCGATCATCGAGCGGTTCCGCGCCTGCGCGACCAGGGAAGAAGGACAGGAGCTGGGCATCGCAATCACGCGGGAAATTTTCCGGGAGTTGAAGAGCTGGGTGCAGGGAGTGCAACTGGCGGCGCCGTTCGGGCGCGTGGACGTGATACCGAGGGTACTGGAATAAGATTTCGGATTTGTTGCAGGTTATAACGATCAAACGTTACAACGTTCGAACGTTTTTCTTCGCGGCCTTCCGCCTCCGCAAAGCTCCGGCGGACAGGTTGCGCCTTCTTTACGTCCTCCGCGGTAAAAACTCAAACCGCGGAGAGCATGGAGATTGCTTCGAGCCGCAGCCCCTTGCAATGGCACGAAAGCCAAATCTGCCGATCCTATAAATTCGTCAACTCCAGGGTCGGGACTGGGAAGTCCCTCCTACAATTTCTCATCAGTCGTGGATGATATTCCATTCGGCAATTCGCTAATCCGTTAATCCGCCAATTCGATAATTCATTTAGCATCCTCTCACCTCGGCGTGGAAAACTTTTTACTTTTTACCTTTTTCTTTTTACTTGAGCACGTTTCCTTTCGGGAGCAGGAGCTCCCTCCTACAGGTGTTGCCCCTATAACCTATAGCCCGAACCACTTTTTCCTTCTCCCATAAATTCCGTAATTAGACTTAGGAAACGACCTTTGGGAGGAAGTCTGTACAGAGCGCGCAATACGATTCTTTTGCTTCTCGCGGCGGCCTGCCTGGC
>JAJRXL010000319.1 GCA_024276335.1 Bacteroidota bacterium | reverse complement strand
GGTTTGTGAATCCCGGTGTACCCTGAAACGTTGTGCCGGTACGCCTTGTTCAACTGCGTTTGAATGTCGGTCGAGGCGACGTTCCCGTTGTGGCAGCTCAGGCAGTTGCTCTCTTCCTTCGAGTAGTTCAACAGGCGGGGATGCCCCCCGGCGTTATGCGGGTTGTGGCAGTTCTCGCACGCGTTATCGGCCACGTTGTTGTACGAGGTATGCGGCCACGGATCCGTGCCGCTGCCGTTCCAGGTCGCCGTGGACGTCTTGTGGCTGGCCTGGGTCCAATTGGTCTTGTCATGGCATTCCAGGCACAACTCGGAGGACTTGGTATTCACTACGAGGAAATCAGAGTACACGTTCTTATGGGGATCATGACAACTGACGCACTGAACTTTGCCGTTTTCAAGCTGGACCTGGCCCGTCAGGGAACTGGGGTCTTTCAGCTCTCCATCCGCCGTAGCCAGGGCAGCGTCGTACGTAAAGGAAATCGGGTGGTCATCGGAGAGGTCGGTCGTCAGGTTCGTGTTCCCGGTGGGCATGGTCGTGATGCCGCCGACCATCTGGATGTCCGTCGATCGGCTGAGCACGTGGCCGAGAGCGATCGTCCCGTCGTGACACGAAAGACACAGGATGGAAGAGCCGCTTGGCTGGCCGATGGTGGCATCGACCGTGGAACTGCTGTAAAGGGTGTACGTGGTCCCGGGATCCGATCGATTCCACAAGGGGGCACGCGGGCTGCTGTTGTGCGGTGTATGGCAAAAAACACAGATCTCGCTCTCGGAGCTCGCCCTCACCGATCCCGGACCACTGGCGGACAGGTTGTGCACCGTCGTCGAGATCGATTGGGATAACAACGAAACGGGTGATATTGCCAGAAAAGCTGCCATGATCAAACCACTACTTTTCATCAGGCCCCTCATGGACTAGCTGAAAAATCTGGACACGGGCATTGTAACTGTCCGCGATGTAGATTCGATCGTACCGGTCGATGTAAATGCCCGATGGAAGCCAGAATTCGCCTTCCCCGCGACCCTGGGTCCCGAAATTATACAAGAACTGTCCCTTTCGGTCGAAAATTTGAACCGTATGAAACAAACCATCCACGACGTAAATGTTGCCGTGCGAGTCCGTGGCGATGCCTTTGCTGGACGCGAAGTAGCCGGTGGCATCCCCGGGCTCGCCGAAAGAGGAGAGATATTTGCCGTCAGTGTCAAATATCTGGATACGGAAGTTCATCGCATCCACGATGTATACCAGGCCGGAACCGTTTATCCAGATAAACGTGGGAAAATTAAATTCCCCGGGGCCTGTTCCACGTGTACCAATTCGCTTCACCAGTTCACCGTTTTCGTTTAAAATCGATACACGGTGCGCGCCGGTTTCAACGACCCAAACATGCTTCGTTTCAGCGTCAAAGGCTATTCCCGTTGGTTGGTCCAACTCGACCGTACGATTCAGGACCGTGGGATACTTGCTGTAGAACTTGTACTCGTAAACTTTGTTCTGACGTGAATCGGTAAACAAAATCGACTCTTGATTCTTACCGCAAATACCCACGAGAGAAGGAAACGAACCGCCATCTTCCGGTTTGATAAACCGGCCTTCGCCGTTTTCCTTATCCACGTAAAGGGGGTAATAACTCCCCTGGTCCAACACCCAAAAATGCATAGAATCCTGCGCAAACACGGAAATCGGGTGGATCAGGGTCTGTCGTTCTTCGCCAAGAATCCAGTTGAGAAGCTTTTCACCCAACCCCGGCTCTTTTTTGAAATCCTGGGGGGACGAAAACTGTCCGATCCAACGAACGGAGTGGCCGGGGCAGTGACCCTGGGCATTCGAGGTAATTGCATCCAACGCGAGAAGAAGCACAAACAGAGCACCAAGGACGCTGACTTTCCGAAATATCCGGATGTTTCGTCCCGTGTCTGTAAGTCCTATTTTTTTTCGTGTTCGCACTGCTTCTCCGCCCTTCTCTAATTATTCTCTAACTTTACATACACAAGCTGTGTGCCACATACTCTAACCGACCGCTATCCCGGACGAAAAAACATACCCGGGATAAGTGTCAAAACAGCTTAAAAACATGTATTCATAATTCTTACATAAAAAATTAATACTACTAACAAGTATTGCTGGGTGTAACCGGTTTATTTCACCCAGGTGGTTGGGGCATTTCGCCCAATCATATGTCTTTCCGGTTGAATACCTAAGTGAAAAAACGGGGCAAGAAGAAGAAGGAGAGATGTAGTTATCCGGTCATTTCTCGTCATCAGAATTCAAGTGTATCATTCCGGACTGCCGTAAAACTTTTGTCGCCGCCCAGAGAAGTTTTCCCATGTCCACGGGTTTATCGAAGAAATATTCCACCCCGATCTCCTTGGCTTTTTTCCGCGACACTTCGTCACCAAAAGCGGAAATCAAAAAGACGGGACAGTGCGAAAAGCGTTTCTTTACCTGTTCTGCTAGGTGAAACCCATTCTCGCCCGGTAATTTCAAGTCCGTAACAATAAGATCAAAGTGCGTATCAACCAGTTGCTCCATCGCTTCCTCCGCAGAAGCAGCCGTCACCACGTTATACCCGACTTTCTTGAAAATCTGATACAACGACCACCTGACGAGGGATTCATCGTCGACAACAAGGATGTTGTAAGGAAGCCGTTGTTCGTTTCCCGTGAAGGACCGCAATTCTTCTGGTTTGGCGCTATGTACATCCGAAGCAAACATAAATCAAGTATTAACACTTCAAGCTTTGTGCCAATATTGACGGGAGTAATACGATAAAAAGACGTCATTATCATTATTTCGTGAAAAAATTTATTTGTTGACGGATATACCATGTTTTTTCATCCGATAACGGAGGGTGTCCCTGCTGATGCCGAGAAGTCTCGCCGCCTGCGATTGATTGTTGCCCGACTTCTCGAGAGCATCCAATAACGCCCTTCGCTCCAATTCCTCCAGCGACATAGTATCGGTTCGCACCCCGTTCCGGGTTTGATCATTTCCGCTCGGTGATCCCAAATGACCGAGTTCAATAAACTTCGCTTCCAAATACTCGCCGTCATCAAGGAGAACGGCGCGTTCTATCACATTACGGATTTCACGTACATTGCCGGGCCAATCGTACTGCAAGAAAAGTCGTTTCGTTTCTTCGGAAAGCCCCTTGAAAGAACGATGAAATTTCGCATTGAAGTGATTGAGGAAAAAATCCGCAAGGAGCAATACGTCTTCGCCCCTTTCGCGAACGGGCGGCAGGCAAAGCGTCGCGACATTCAAGCGGTAATACAGGTCTTTCCTGAATTTTCCTTCCGTGATGAGCTGCTCCAGCGACTGGTTCGTGGCGGCGATGATGCGAATATCCACGTTGATGTCAATGGCCCCCCCTATTCGACGAAAAGATCGTTCTTCCAATACCCGTAACAGCTTGGCCTGTGCAGAAAGCGAGATATCGCCTATCTCGTCCAGGAAAACCGTACCACCATTTGCCAACTCGAAAATCCCCTTACGCTGATGCCTCGCATCGGTAAAAGCGCCT
>JAJRXL010000318.1 GCA_024276335.1 Bacteroidota bacterium | reverse complement strand
GGCAGGACCAATCGCTCGGTATTGGTCGAGAGAAACTCCAGCGACCGATCTTCTTCATGGTGCAGGAGCCGGTATGACCACGAAAGTGTATCGGGCGGGAGGGGATGGTTGAAGGTTGCGTGATTGTATCGCTTTCCCCTCCCGGGGCCAAAGAAGAGCCAGTAGGCCGTCGAGTCGGAATAGCGGTTGAGATACTCGGGGTAGGGATCATCGAGGCGAGCGGGAAGGTGGCGGTAGCCGTTCTCGGTGTAGTTGCGGGAACCGTAAAACAGGAAGTACGAGCTGTCGGTGAACACCCCGCCGTCCAGGTTGACGGGCAGCAACGGGACTTCCCTTCCTTTCCGGAACAGCTTGACCGACACGGGATCGATGGTGGCGGTTGCCATGCCCGCGCTATCCAGCCACGATTTCGTGATTTTATACACGTCATCTTTTCGGATGAAGAATTTCACAGCCGGCTCGCGGCGGTCGATCCACGAACCTGACGTGTCCAGATCCGGTGTAACTTTTACGTACAGGCTGTCGATAGGAGAAGATCGGGCCGTGAGGCTGAAAGCGCTCAGCATCACAAGTATGGCGATACAACCGGATATGAAACGGGTGGACAGGTGAGATGTGATATGCTCTGCTCTATTCCGGTTCACGCTGCTTCAGGTTCGTGTTTTTGCCGGTACCGTGATAACCTGCTGGTGTCATGAAATTCCCTGGAAAAAGACGTCGAACTGATTTTGTCTTCCACGTCAAGTTACATGTTTGCCGGGACATTTGTAAAGAACGAACAGCGTGGTTGGAAAAAATTGCAATTGTATTCTGCTTTTAAGTTTCAGCATCGCCCGGATTCACGCAACTTCATGATAGACAGTGCGGTGCCAGGTTTTGGAATGATGTTTGATGACTAATGGTGGGATGAGATATGATAAATAATACTGTGATCAGGAAGCCGGTGTTTCTCGCTTTCCTGGTCTTCACGTTTATCGGGACGGCATTCCCGTTATCCGCGGCAACTACGTGGACCGGCGCAGTGAGTACCGACTGGGGAAACAGCGGGAATTGGACTAATGGTGTGCCGACCCGCTCCGTCAATGCCGTCATACCAGGAACCCCTCTCGGGGGGAGGTTCCCGGTCATTTCCAGCGGTTCGTACCAAACGCGAAGTCTTACCATTGATGTCAACGGTGAAATAAGCCAGACGGGGGGGACGCTCGAGGTAAACAGGAATTTCACGGTCAATGCAGGCGCAACGTTTACCCTGGTTGATGGTACCTTGTTGTTCAACAGGTATTTTACCCTGGAAACGAACGGGACCTTTATCCAACGCGGTGGTTCGAATGTGGTTAACAGGAAATTAAAAATTAATCAGGGCGCTTCGTACACCCTGACGGCCGGCGACCTGACTGTTACGGATATTCTTGATGTGTCAAATGGAGGGACTTTTATACAGAGCGGGGGAGCCGTGATTACAACCAATGATATCAAGGTCAGGGATAATGCATCGTACACACTGACAGGGGGAACGGTTTCAACGAACAGGAACCTGGAACTTTTTGACACGGGATCATTTACCCAGAACGGCGGGACAATCACTATCCTGATGGATTTTTCGACTGATGCCCAGAGCACATATACTCAAACAGGTGGGCTCATGCGGATCGACGAGGACTGGAAGAACAAGGGCATGTTCTCATCCTCCGGCGGGACGGTACAATTCATCGGTACTGGCCTGGGCAATTTTTCCAACGGCACGAACCAATTCTATAACCTCGTAGTCGATGCAGGCGCCGATCCCCGTTTCGACCGCCGGAGCGGAAGCCAGGTCCTGGTGGCGGGCAACTTCATCAATAACAATTCCAGTCTTGACAACAGCAACAAGGTGACGTTCGTTTTTAACGGCTCCGGTGATCAAACGATTACAAGTGCATCCACAACCGGGAACACGACCTTCGGCGATTTCCAGGTCAATAAAACCTCCGGAAACGTGTCGTTGCTTTCAGGCATTGAGATCGCCGGGGATGCGGACATTACGCAGGGGACGTTCAACACCGGCGCCTATCCCTTCGACAGGACGAACGCGGGGGGGACGATCACCGTCTCCGGCGGCGCGACGTTGAATATTGGAGGAACGAATTCTTTTCCGGCTAATTTCTCTACCGTCACGCTCGATCCGGCGAGCACGGTAGGCTATGTCGGGAACAACCAGTCCATAGCCGCCGGCTTTGCCTATGGGAATCTCGTGCTCGATGGGTCCGGGACCAAGACCATGCCGTCCGGCAGCTCGATAATTAACGGCGACCTTACGGTGGCCGGCAGTGCGACCATGGATCCAAACGGCGGATCCGTGACAATGAGTGGTACAAGTGGCCAAACCATTACGGGTGCGGCACGCTTTTATGATTTCGTTGTCAATGATGCCGGGAACGTCACTCTTGCCGGTGATGTCCAGGTTTCAAATACCCTGACATTCTCGAATGGAAACATCATTCTCGGTTCCAGCGACCTGATCATGGGCAGCGCGGGAACGATCGCAGGTGCATCCTCAAGCCGCTACGTGGTCACGAACGGTGCCGGTTCTCTGCGGCAAGTCGTCTCCTCGTCCAGCGTTGTGTTTCCCGTGGGTACCCCGTCTTCGTACGCTCCCGTTACCATTTCCAACGCGGGGACGGTCGATACCTTTGCCGTCAAGGTGCAGGCGACGTTCGACAACCCGCCTTACGGCGACGCGTATGTCAACCTGCAGTGGACGGTGGACGAAGCGGTTGCGGGCGGCAGCGACGCTACGCTGGCGTTCCAGTGGAACGGCAGTGACGAGAGACCCACGTTCAACCGCTCGAACTCGGTGTACATCGGCCGCTGGACGGGTTCAACCTGGAACCAGGCCTTGGCTTCGGTGGGAGGCTCCGATCCTTACACGGCCAGCGCGGGCGGTTTCACGGCGTTCGGTCCATTCGGCGTGGGCAACGACCAGGTCTTTCCGGTGGAGCTGGTTTCGTTTGACGCGGAGTACGAAAACGGTGTTATCCGCCTTCGGTGGGCCACGCTGTCAGAGTTCAGCAATGCAGGCTTTGCCGTCGAGCGCTCGCTTGACGGCAAGTACTGGCTCGATATTGCCTGGGAACATGGGCGCGGTACCACGGCCGTAAGGCAGGAATACGAATTCATCGATGACGTCCAGCGTCTGCCCTACGTGCCGGAGATGCTTTACTACCGCTTGAAGCAGGTGGACAGGGAAGGGGACTACGAATATTCACCGGTCGTCGGCGTACGCGTACAAGTCCTTCCTGTTGGCGCCCGCCTGCTGGGGAACTTCCCCAACCCGTTTCGCCAGGAAACCACCATTCAGTTCGAGCTTGGCGAGGATATTCCCGTCATCCTTACCGTGGTGGATGCCAATGGTAGAACGGTCGAACGATACGATTCGCCGGGAAGCCTTCGTGCGGGCCGGTATTCCATCCCGTTGCGTTCAACCAACCTCCCGGCCGGGATTTTCTTTTACTACCTGCGCTTGCCGGAAACACTGCTGTCGGGAAAGATGACAGTGCTCAGGTAGAGGGCGGACCGCTTGTCATGCACATAAACCGCGCAACGTGGTTGACCTTCGTGCTACGAACCGTTCATAAAGGAGGAGAGAAAAAACATTCGCGAGTCGTCACGTTCAAACGCCATCCATTGTAAAAACCCAATAATGAACGCGCCTCCGTTGTGTATGGATACTTTGCTCCGTACTTTACAAGGTGAATTGTTGCATATCGCTTGTGGCCGCCTGGATATGCTTCGTTCACTACCGCTCGAGCAATTCTCCAACGATTTATGACTAACCCGGAAAAACCAGTGAAGACGACGGATGAGCAGGTCCTGGTGGAGACCCGGCATCTCTGCAAGTCATACCCGATACGATCGCGGTTTTTTACACGGATCGAAGGGTGGGTCAAGGCGGTTGATGATGTTTCGTTGGCCATTCATCGCGGTGAGACGTTGGGCCTCGTCGGCGAATCCGGGTGTGGCAAAACAACGCTTGGCCATTGCATCCTCCAGCTTATACCGGTCACCTCCGGTCAAGTGTTCTTTGAGGGCATAGAAATCACGGCTCTCGATAAAACGGAACTGCGACGCATGAGGAAGGATATGCAGATCATTTTCCAGGATCCGTTTTCTTCACTCAACCCGCGCATGACGGTCGGTGGAATGCTGCGCGAAGTGCTGTCCTTTCATAATATCGTCGAACGCAGCCGCATGAAAGAGCAAGTGGATGAGTTACTGAAAACGGTCGGCCTTTCGCCGTCACATGCGTATCGCTACCCGCACGAGTTCAGCGGCGGGCAGCGCCAGAGGATCGGCATTGCCCGGGCCCTGGCCCTCGAACCGAAATTCATCGTCTGCGACGAGCCGATTTCCGCGCTTGACGTCTCTATCCAATCCCAGATATTGAACCTCCTGCAACAGCTCCAGGAGCAATATCAGCTTACGTACCTGTTTATCGCCCATGACCTGGCGGTCGTCGAGCATATTTCGAACAGGGTGGCGGTGATGTATCTCGGGAGGATCGTTGAAATCGCTGATTATCGTCAAATTTATGAGAGCCCGTTGCATCCATATACCCACGCGTTGATGTCCGCCGTGCCTGTTCCGGATCCTAAGGCGAAACGCGACCGCATCGTTCTGTCGGGCGAAGTCCCTGATCCGTCCCAGGCGCCGTCCGGATGCGCGTTTCATCCCCGTTGTCCCGAGGTGATGCCGGAATGCGCGTCCGTAGCGCCTATGCTCCGGGAGCATGGCGATGGACATAAGGTCTCTTGCCTGAAGTATTCCGCTTCGTGGCCCGAACAACGTGGCGCTTCTTCCCCGACTCCCGGGGAAGAAGCCCTTGCAGCCTCTACACGAACCGGTGCCTTGGCCGATGATTAACTCCATCACCGAACCGGTACCGCCTTTGCGCCAGGATATCGAAGCGTTCATCGTCCAGGTGGAGCGGGAGGATATGGTGGCTCTGCGTGATCCGCTGGGCATTGCGCGTGATATGCTCGTCTTCCATCCCTCGGCGTATGAAATCATGCGCCTTTTTAACGGCGATGTTACCGTCCGGGACGTTCTCACGCTTATCGCCGAAACGACGGGCGATCACATCAAGCCGGAGCACCTGTTGAAGATGATCCAGGAACTGGACGCGCACAAGTATCTCCTCAGCCCGGGTTTTATCCAGGCCTTTCGGGAAGAAGTGGAACGCTTTCAAAACCAGCGCGTCCGGCTGGCTTACCTGGCAGGGGATGCGTACCCGGAAGACCCGGACGAGTGCGGGAAGTTTATGGCGGAATTTTTCTTCAAAGCGGGCGATGCGCGGGCCTCCTTTGACGCAACCGGCATCGTTGCGCCGCATATCGATCTTCGGGTTGGCGGAAAGGTGTATGTCCCTGCGTTCAATTCCATCCGGCACGGCGATTTCGATACCGCCATCATACTGGGAACCAGCCACTACAGCGAAGAGGATTTTTTCATCCTCTGCGAGAAGGATTTCGAGACGCCCCTGGGCATACTCCGGGCCGATCGCCCGCTGATTGAGCGCATCCGGGAATTGGCGTACCCGGAACTTACGCGCAATGATTTCGCTCATCGTAACGAACACTCGATCGAGTTTGCGGTTCTCTTTTTGAAGTACCTGCTCGGTTCCGGATGCCCTCCCATTGTCCCCATACTTTGCACCTCGCTCCAGGACGCTATCGATGAAGAACAGGCACCGCGTGAATACCCGGAGTTCCTCTCCTTCACGCGGGCGGTCAGGGAATCGTTGAGCGAACTCGGTCGAAAACCGGTCTTCATCGTCAGTGTGGACTGGTCGCATGTCGGAAAGAAATTCGGTGATATGACGGCAGCGGCCGATATGCTGGAGCGTGTCCGGAAAAGCGACCTGCAACAACTCGACGCGGTAACCCGGTGCGACGCGGAAGCGTTTCATGCGCTGGTAGTAAAGAACCGGAATCGAACGCGGATCGACGGGTATTCGTGTCTCCAGACGTATTTTGATGTTGCGCATCCCCGGCAGGGCGAGATGCTGCGATACGAGCAGTGGCATGAAGTCGAACGGGAATCGGCGGTGACGTTTGCCAGCCTTGCCTTCAGGTAAGCCCCATGCGAAAGCAATGATATGAAGCTTGTTGACACACATTGCCATCTTTTCTGGGAGTCGTTTTCCGCTGATCTCCCGGAAGTAATCGAGAGAGCGAAAGAGGAACACGTCGCGGGAATTATCGTTCCGTCCACCAATATCCTTACCTTTCGCCGGGCACGGCAAATTGCCGGCAGCTTTAGCGGTGTGCATACGGCGGTCGGCATTCATCCGCACGATGCGGCCGAGGTTGGTGACGAGGACATTAAGGAAGTGGCTCGTGCGGCGGAGAGGGGCGAAGCGTGCGCTATCGGCGAGATCGGTCTCGACTACCATTATGATTTCTGCCCCTCGGAAAAACAGCGCGAGATATTTGCCCGGCAGCTCGAGATCGCGAAGGCCGCGGGATTGCCGGTTATCATTCACAACCGGGAATCGACCGGGGACCTGCTGGCGATTGTACGGGAGTGCCAGGACGGGAGCCTGCGTGGCCAGTTCCATTGCTTCGACCAGCCGCCCGACGTGGCCAAGGAGGTTCTCGACCTCGGTTTCCACGTTTCTTTCACGGGAAATGTTACATTCAAGAAGACGCGGCTCGAAGATACCGTTCGCGCCGTCCCCGATGATCGCTTGCTGGTGGAAACGGACAGCCCGTTCCTGACGCCGGTTCCGTTCAGGGGGAAGCGGAACGAGCCGTCGTTCTTGCGTTTCATCGTGGCCAGGCTGGCGGGAATCCGTGGCGTGGACGCCGAGACCCTGGCTGCCGTCACGACGCGAAACGCGGAAGCCCTCTTTCACATTTCGGTAAGCGAGTGATGGCTGAAGAACAGAAATCCATACTACGATCCGTTGACCTGCGGAAAAGTTACAAGGGCCGATTCGTGGTTGACCGTGTCAGCGTCTCCGTGAAGCAGGGGGAGATCGTTGGACTACTCGGCCCAAACGGCGCGGGAAAGACAACGACGTTTTACATGGTGACCGGAATGATCAAACCGTACTCGGGAAAGGTCTTCATGGATGACCGTGACGTCACGCGCATGCCCATGTACCAGAGGGCGCGGTTGGGAATCGGCTACCTGCCGCAGGAGGCATCGATCTTTCGGAAGCTGTCCGTGGAAGACAACATCCGGGCCATCCTGCAATTGATGAAACTGTCCCGGAAAGCACGGCAGGAAAAGTTGGAAAGTCTCCTCTCGGAATTCAACATCGAAAGTTTGCGGCGT
This sequence comes from Bacteroidota bacterium, assembly GCA_024276335.1. GTDB lineage: Bacteria > Bacteroidota > Ignavibacteria > SZUA-365 > JAADGX01 > JAADGX01. Next base: position 4,687 of record JAJRXL010000318.1, on the reverse strand, counting down.
CGTAAGGGCTACATGCTGTCGGGAGGGGAACGGCGGCGAACGGAAATCGCCAGGGCCCTGGCGACAAATCCCAAGTTCATCCTCCTGGACGAGCCGTTTGCGGGAGTTGATCCCATCGCGGTTGAGGATATCATGAATATCGTGCAAGAACTGCGCGCCCGGAATATCGGTGTCCTCATCACCGATCATAACGTGCACGAGACTTTGTCCATCGTGGACCGGGCGTACCTTTTATACGAGGGGAAGGTATTGATGGAAGGGACCTCGGATGCCTTGGCCAACGACCCGGAAGCGAAAAAACTGTACCTGGGCGAGAAGTTCCGGCTGGATCGATATTGACGAGCAATTGTGAACAACGAACAAAGCCCGGCGAGTACCGGGCTTTGTTCATGTATCCTCGAACCTCGTGTTGGCGTTTGCAAGTTCTCTAATTTTTAAGTTCTTCGTTCGACGTGTTGATGGGTTCGTCAGGTTCCGGCGCCGGATCGTCTGCGGGAGGCTCCTGGGAATCACTGGTGGCGCTGGTTTGCTCATTTCCGTTCGAGCCGTCGGCGGCCTCGAAGATGAAGCCATCCTTCTCCTTGTTGAGGATGACGCGGATGACGCTGTTCTCCCTGAATTTTCCCCGTATGATTTCCTCGGCCAACGGGTCTTCGAGATATGTCTGCACCGCACGCCGAAGGGGACGAGCTCCGAAATCCGGGTCGTAGCCTTGCTCACCGAGAAATTGTTTCGCTTCAGGTGTTAATTCCAACGTGAGATTGAGATTGGCGATCCGCTCCACCAGCTTGTTCAGCGAGATATCAATAATCTCGAGAATATGCTCCATTTCCAGCGGGTGGAAAACGATGGTGTCGTCGATCCGGTTCAGGAATTCCGGGTTGAAGAGGCGCTTCATGGAGTCTTCGAGCGTCTTCTTCATGTCCTTGTACGAATCGCCTTTTTCCTGCACGCCGAAGCCAAAGGTCCCGATTTTCTTGATCTCCCGTGCGCCGATGTTCGAGGTCATGATCAGGATCGTGTTCTTGAAATCGACGCGGCGTCCCAGGCCGTCGGTGAGGATACCATCATCGAGAACCTGGAGCAGGATGTTGAAGACGTCCGGATGGGCTTTCTCGATTTCGTCCAGAAGCACAACGGAATATGGCTTGCGGCGAACCTTTTCCGTCAACTGGCCGCCTTCCTCGTAGCCGACGTAGCCCGGGGGAGCGCCTACCAGCCTGGAGACCGAGAACTTCTCCATGTATTCACTCATGTCAATACGGACGAGCGCGTCTTCCGAGTCGAAGAGGAACCGGGCCAGGGCCTTGCCGAGCTCGGTTTTGCCGACGCCGGTAGGTCCCAGGAAGATGAACGAACCGATGGGGCGGCTGGGGTCTTTCAAACCCGCCCGGGCGCGCCGAATCGCCCTGGTAAGTTTCTCGATGGCTTCGTCCTGCCCCACGACTTCTTTCTTCAGCGCGTCGGCCATCTTCATGAGCTTGTTGGATTCCGACTGGGCGATACGGGTCACGGGGATCCCCGTCATCATGGACACCACGTCCGCGATGACATTTTCATCGACAGCATGAACCATGTTCTTGGAACTCTCTTCCCAGTTGCGCTTGGCCTGTTCGAGGTCAGCCAGGAGTTTTTTCTCGAGATCGCGCAGGCGTGCCGCCTCCTCGAAGTTCTGGTTCCGCACCACCTGGTTTTTCTTTTGCTTGATCTTTTCTATCTCTTCTTCGATTTCAATGACTTCCTTCGGCACATTGATATTCGCCAGGTGTACGCGGGCGCCCGCTTCGTCCATGACGTCGATGGCCTTGTCGGGAAGGAACCTGTCCGTGATGTACCGGTCGCTGAGTCGCACGGCCGCTTCCAGCGCTTCCTTCGAATAGCGCACGGAATGATGTTCTTCGTATTTGTGCTTGATATTCATCAGAATGTCTATTGTTTCACTCACCGACGTGGCGTCAACGATGATTTTCTGGAAACGGCGGTCGAGAGCCCCGTCCTTTTCGATGTACTGCCGGTACTCATCCATGGTAGTAGCGCCGATGCACTGGATTTCGCCGCGAGCCAGGGCGGGCTTGAACATATTGGACGCGTCGAGCGAGCCGGAAGCGCCGCCCGCACCGACGATGGTATGAAGCTCATCGATGAACAGGATGACGTCCTTCGATTTCTCGAGCTCGTTCATAACCGCTTTCATACGCTCTTCGAATTGCCCGCGGTACTTCGTCCCTGCGACGAGCGAGGCAAGGTCGAGCGTGACCAGGCGCTTGTCGTGCAGGACGCGGCTGACTTTTTTCTGAATGATGCGCAGCGCCAATCCTTCGGCGATGGCGGATTTGCCGACCCCCGGCTCCCCGATAAGCACGGGGTTATTCTTCTTGCGGCGGGAGAGAACCTGCGCGACGCGCTGAATTTCCTTGTCCCGTCCAATAACGGGGTCGAGCTTGTCTTCCATGGCCAGCTTTGTCAAATCCCTTCCGAAATTATCGAGCACCGGCGTCTTGGATTTTTCCTTCTGCCGCTCATGCAAAGGCCCTTCGGGTATTTGCCCGCTTTCGGAAGGAGACGAGGGAGGCGTCGGCTTTCCACTGATGATGCCGTCGAGTTCCGAACGGACGACGTCGTAGTGGATGTTGAATTGCTCCAGGATCTGGGCCGCGATGTTGTCGTCATCCCGCAGGAGGGAAAGCAGGAGGTGCTCCGTCCCGATGACGTCGGATTTATAGAGCTTGGCTTCGAGGTACGTGATTTTCAGGACCTTTTCCGCCTGCTTGGTAAGGGGGATATTGCCGATCGTCAGTGTTCCCCCGGAAGAACGAACGGTTTCTTCGATGCTCTTTTTCAGTTTGTACAGATCGACGCCGAGATTGCGCAATATCTTGACCGCAATCCCTTCCCCTTCGCGAATAATGCCAAGAAGCAAGTGTTCCGTGCCGATATAGTCGTGACCGAGGCGCAAGGCTTCTTCCCGGCTAAGCCGGATGACGTCCTGTACGCGGTTTGAAAAATTCCCTTCCATTATCTCTTCTTCCGTTCTATGAGTAAATCAAAAATCTCGTTAGTCCAGGATTGCCTAGTAATGACACTCCTCGAGGTGTACTATCTGTATCAAGATATGAAGCGTTACCCCCATTGGCAAGGGATAGAATTCTCTTATTGAAAATCATGCAGAAAAACGTTCTACGTCCGCATGGTTCGTCGGTAAAACGGTGTAATGCGGGGCGCTCCTCAGCGTCTAATAAATCAGGTACCAGAGGAAGTAATCCAATATCAGGATGATGGCAGCGGAGAGCACGAAACTTCGAATCGTGGAGAGCCCGACGCCCTCGGCACCACCACTCGTGGCGAAGCCGATGTGACACCCCAGCAAGGCGGTAAAGCCCCCGAACGACATGGATTTTATCAAGCCGGCGAACACGTCCTTGCTCCGGAAAAAGCGTTCGACACTGCCGAAAAACGTCTCCGCGCTCAAGTGCAAGAAGAAATTCGACACCAGGAATGCGCCCGCAAGCGCGATTGCGTTGGCGAAGATCACCAGTATCGGCATCATGCTGATGGCGGCCAGGAATCTCGGGAGAGCAAGGTAACGCACCGGGTCGATAGCCAGTGTTTCGAGCGCATCGATTTGTTCGGTCACTTTCATCGTGCCGATCTCGGCGGCAATGGAAGCGCCCACACGACCCGCGATGACGATCCCGGTGAGAACGGGACCCAACTCGATGAATATCGCCCTGCTGACGGCTCCCCCGATCAAGGAGAAGGAAATCATTCCCTTGAATTGGTACGCTGCCTGCCAGGCGGAAACCATTCCCGTGAACAGGCCGATTACCATCACGAGCGGCAATGAACCTACCCCGATATGCGCCATCTGGGTCAGGAGCAGGTGGCGATCGCGGTAGAGACGCCTTAACGAGCGAATCATGCCCCAGAACAGTATCCAAATCTGGCCCATTTCCTGGAAGAAGTTCAGGGTTCGTCGTCCCGTACTTTCAAAAATATTCAAGCTCATCGATACACCTTTAATCCTTCGGTACAATTCTGACACATGGGTATTTTTTCTCGGTTTTCCAGCACAGAATTCCTGAAATCCTGGTACCCTTGGGCACGCCAGAGGTCCTCGAATGCCGTCTCCTGCAGGGAACCGAAAGAGTGCGCCGCATCCTTGTCGAAACAGCATGGTGCCAACCGTCCGTCCCAGGTGATGACGCACTGGTCCCATAGCCGGCCGCAGAAATTGTGCATTGTCCCACGGATGCGCAAAGTCCCGTTCGTTTGCACGTAGCGCGTGTACTTCGGGTTTTCCGGGAGGAACGCCGTTGCGCTTTCGGGGGAGGTGAGCTGCATGGTTTTCAGTGCGGCGGTGGCCCGGTATTTTTCCGCCAGTCGGTTCAATTCCGGTATCTCGCGCTCGTTGTATTTCGTTATCAGGTACTGGAGAATGACGAGCGGGCGCCGGGAACGGGCCTCGCGCTTTTCGTGATCGAGGGTGGCCAGGCCGTCCAGGACCTTGCGCAATGTCCCGCCCACCCGGTAGCGAGAATACGAATCCTCGGTCATGCCATCAATCGAGATGATCAGCCGATCCAGGCACGATGCGACCAGGCCCCGGCATGTTCGCGCATCCAGGAAATGAGCGTTGGTCGAGATGGAGACGTACATGTTCCGGGCGTGGGCATACCTGACCATCTCC
>JAJRXL010000317.1 GCA_024276335.1 Bacteroidota bacterium | reverse complement strand
TGTTGATGGTATTCGTGTTGGTGTTCGGCGTTTTCGCCGCTCGATATTCGTGCTGAAGGTGTTGTCCGATGGCAAAAGCCAGCGCCTCCGCCGTGGCTTCTTCCGGCATGATGTCCACGCGCAGTCCCAACCTGGTCGCCTCCGCGCCGGTCGTTTCGCCGATCACGGCGAGCGGGACGTTTTCCGGGCCGCGTTTGGGCAGGAGCTCGCGGAAGCGACGCACGGCAGACGGGGAATAGAAAGCCACGCACCGGACGAGGCCGTGTTTCCACCAATCGCGGAGAGATTCGACCGCCTCGGGGGCCGGGGGGAGATTCCGGTACGCCGTTACGCGATCAACTCGGGCGCCGGAGGATTCCAGTGAAAGCCGGAGATCGTCACGACCCAGGTTCGATTGCAGGATCAGGAAGCGCTTCCCGGCGGGATCGCCCAGCGTCTCGACCAGGGCGGCGGCGGAGTACGCGGAAGGCAGCGAGAGAAGCCGGAAGCCCTTCGCCTGGAGTGGCTCGCGCCCCGCCGGTCCCACGGTGGCGACGGGTGGTGCCACGAGAGGGTCGATCTCCAGGATTTCGATTCGTTCCAGGAAGAAACGCACCGCGTTGGCGCTGGGCAGGATAACGGCATCGCAGGTGTCGAGCTCACGGAGCGCTTCGTCAACGTCTTGCCAGGTTTCCGGAGGTTCAATGCATACCAGGGGAAGGTAGCGCGTTTCGAATCCCATCTCGCGCAAAATGCCGGGGGTGGGATCGTCGTTCCTGGGGGCCCGTGTAAGCAATACGAACGTTTCAGTCATGGGCGTTACCTTTCTCCAACAGGGCCAGGATGATGGAAAACATGTTTTCGCGTTCTTCCTTGCGCCGGTCTTCGTTGGCGTTGCCGTGAATGCCACGCATGGCCATGCCGTCGATGATGCCGAAAATACAGTCGCCGAGGAGATCGAGCGACGGGAATTCCCTGAAGGCGTCTTCATCGATTCCTCGCCGGAGAATGGCGAGGAGCATGTCGCGGAGCCTGGCGCGCAACTCGCGGCAATCCTTGCACTGAGGAGAAGACGTCTTCACCTCCTCGCGTTTCCAGATGACGAAGAAGTTAGGGTATTTCAGAAAGAACGAGTACAGGTGTACCACGAACCGGCGGAGATCCATGACGGGGGGATGACGGTGTTGCAGGCGTTCCTCGAGCTGCCGGATGAGGGTCTGCATCCGTGTTTCGATGATGGCGAAGTACAACTCCTCCTTCGAGTTGAAGTAGTTGTACAACGTCCCCTTGGCAAGGCGCGCTTCCCGGGCCACCTCTTCCATGCACACGTGGTGGAAATCGCCGCGGGAAAAAAGCCTGGAGGCGACCTCCAGGATGTAGTGCTTTTTCCGCTCCGCCAGCGGCAGTGTTTTTATGGTATTGGCGTCACCCATTTCGAATTTCTTCCAGGATTTCCCGGGCGCCGTTGTCTAGGAGCTTGCGTCCGAGACGGCGTCCCAGTACTGCGCTGTTTTCGGGCAGGCACGAACCCTGCACGTCCAGCAGCAGAGTACCGTCCAGGTTGCCGACGACGGCGTCGAGATGCACGCGGCCTTTGCGCATGCGGGCGAACGCGCCGATCGGGATCTGGCACCCCCCTTCCAGGGTCTTGAGCAACGCGCGCTCGGCCCTGGTACAGGCGTAAGTCGTCGGGTGATTCAGTTTTTTCACGAAAGCCCGAATCCGGTTGTCGTTCCTGCGCGTCTCGATACCCAGGGCGCCCTGTCCCACAGCCGGGAGCATGACCTCCAGCGGGAGTACCTGGCTGATGCGATTTTCCATGCGCAGCCTCTTCACGCCTGCATAGGCCAGGATCATGCCGTCCCACTAGGAGGAGTCGAATTTCTTCATGCGGGTGTTCAGGTTGCCCCGGATGTCCACGATGTTCAGATCGGGGCGGTAATGCAGGAGCTGGCTCTTGCGGCGCAGGCTGCTGGTGGCGATTACCGCTCCTTCCGGGAGGTCGTCTATGGTGCGGGCACTGCGGGCGATGAGGACGTCGCGCGCTTCCTCGCGGTGTGTGACGGCGGCGATGTGGAGGCCGCGTGGCACGCTGGTGGGAATATCCTTGAGGCTGTGGACGGCGAGATCAACAGCGCCGTCGAGGAGGAGATTCTCGATTTCCTTTGTAAACAGGCCCTTGTCGCCGATCTTTGCCAGGGGGGAATCGAGAATCTTGTCGCCCTTGGTCTTGGTTACCACGATGACGACCTCGAGTCCGGGGAATTTCGCTTGCAAGGTATCGCGCACGTAGTGGGCTTGCCAGAGGGCCAGCTCGCTGCCGCGGGTACCGATTTTAATGGTGTTACTGGTCATTGTCTTCACCGGAGGAAGGTTCTTCTACGTGTTTATCGTCCGTGTCCGGCGCCTCATCGTTGAGGTCGAAAACCTCCCGCAATACCTGCACCGTCATGTTCAGGGAGGTCACGTCGTGTGTTTGGGTCCGCAACGACCTCATGGTGGGATGCAGGATTTTCTGGAGGATACGGTGGGTGAGGAGTTCGACCGCTTCGAAGGATTTTTCGTCGATCCGGTGCCGGAATCGTTCGAGCTCGTTCTGCCGGACGCGTTCGAACTTCTCCCGGATCTTCTGGATGGTCGGCGTCGCTTCCAGGGAGTTGTACCACACGAAGAAGCGCATCAGCTCCTCCGTGACGATGGCCCCGGCCTTGGGCAGTTCCTCCCTTCGCTTGCTGATATTGTGATCCACGATGCCCTGCAAGGCGTCGATATCGTTCAGGAACACGTTGCCCACCGATCCCGCCGCGGGATCGACGTTGCGCGGGACGGAGATGTCGAGCACGAGGAGGGGCCGGTTGTAGCGGCCTTTCATGCAGCTCTTGATCATGGACCGGGTGATGAGAATATCCGGCGAGCTGGTGGCGGTGACGACAACGTCGGCTTCCCGGAGAGCATCGGGGAACACGGAAAAATCGACCACCTCCGCCTCAAACTTGGGGGCGATCTCTTCAGCGCGCTTGCGTGTACGGTTCGCGAAGATAAATTTCCGGACGCCGCGGTCGGCGAAGTGCCGGGCGGTGAGCAGGCCGGTTTCGCCCATGCCGATGAGGAACACTCGTTTCTGGTGGATGTTGTCGAAAATTCGTCCTGCCAACTGAACGGCGGCATAGCTGATCGAGATGGCTCCTATACCGAGGCTGGTTTCCGCCCGCACCCGCTTCCCGACGCGGAGCGCGTAATGAAGCAGCGTATTCAGGATAGTGTCGGAAGCGCCCTCTTTCAGCGAAAGCTCGTAGGCGTCCTTGATCTGCTTAAGGATCTGGACGTCACCCAGGACCTGGGAATCGATACTGGCGGCGACGTTGAAGAGGTGACTGGCCGCACCGCAGGTGAAATACTTGAAGAAATACTTGTCCTCGACTTTAATCTCGGGCTTGAGATTGCGCAGGAAATCCTGGAGCACGTACCCGTCGGTTTCGACGTCGTCATGGGGGACGCCGTACAGCTCGGTACGATTACACGTTGAAAGGATGAAGGCTTCTTTCAGGATACCATCGTGGAGTGTACGTAAAGCGGTGGAAATCTCGTCGTCGGACAAGGCGAAACGCTCCCGGATTTCAACGGGGGCGGTATGGTGGTTGATGCCGACGGCATAAATTGTCATGGCCGGAAGCTCGCCTGGAACTCTGGACGGGAAGGATATGTCGGGCGACGAGTCCTCATACGAAGCGATGAAAACTGCTGAACAGGAGATTGATGACGGTCATGCTGAACAGGGCGAGGAGGAAACCGGAAACGGAGAGCAGCATGATCTTTCGGCTGTCGATCTTGAACGCGTAGTACGACAGCAGAACCCCGGCGTACAGCAGCCACACCAGTGCTGTGATAACAAGCTTGGGATCGGAGTACGAGAAATTGTCTATTGCATCCGGGAGCCATATCATGGCCACCAGCATGGCCACGGTAAGAAACGTCAACCCGATGGCGGCGGCCACGACGCTGAGTTTCTCGAGCGACTCGAGGCTGGGAAGATGCTTGAAAAACGGTCCGAAGGTGTTGCGCCGGATGTTGCGGTACAAAATGAGGAATAGGAAGCTGTACACGGCGGAGATGGCAAGGGCGCCGTACCCGAAGATGGCGGTGCTGACATGGATGCCGACCGTGTTGTTTTCCAGGACGGGATTCGGGGTGCTGGGCATGCGCGTCATGACCGACGAAACGACAACGAACATGAAAGCCACGAACAACATGAAAACCCCCGTCTCCCGCGACCTGGTACGGTGCTCGATATAGGCATAGGTCGCCGTGATGGTAAACGCGATCAGGGACATGATCTCAAAAGGCGTTGTTACCATGCAACGTGCATACTCGGCGGTGTGTGTGCCGATGTACAGGAAATGGGTCACGAGAGTGAAGATCAGCAGCCGGGTCCTCCAGCCTGCGGCATACGCGTCGTCGCGAACGAACGCGAGCCCATACGCCAGGGTCACGAGCGCATAGGCGATGGGGAGGATGGTCTCAAGAAAGTTATTAATGATTGAAATCAAGTTGTTACCGCCTATTTTATACTGACCGGTCAGTCATAAAGATAAACAGGAGAAAAATGATTATCAACAGGTTGTGCCAAAATGTTTGAAAATGCTTGAAAGAGAAGGGGGGTGGGGGGCTGATGTTGAACCGGAGAACTGGCTTGCACCAGGAAAAGACATTTCAAAATGTGGATACCCCCGCACCCCTTCGTCTGGGAAGAAGAAGCGTTGGAAAGCGTCAGCTCAGGTGATAAGCCATTCGGCCAGCGCTGTGCGTAATTTTTCCATTGCAGCAACGACGGCGTCGCGTGATTCCGCGGGTATGTTGGCCAGGATTTCGTCGTGTAGTTTCACGTTCTGGTCGTTTAGCTTGGCGGAAATATCACGGCCTTTCGCAGTCAACGAGACGAGAATAACCCGCCGGTCCGTTTTATCCGGGATACGGCGGACAAGTCCCTTGTTTTCCATGCTGTCGATAATGCGCGTGAGGCGGCTGCTGGTCAGTCCCATTTTACCGGCAATGTCCTTGATCGGCATCTGGGAGTCTGCGTCAAAGGCTTTGAGACACCGGAATTCCGATGTCGTCAGGTTCAGTTTCTGGGCTATTCGCTCCTGCTTTTCCTGGCAGTTGGCCAGGAGCTCAAACGTGAGGTCAGCCATTCTGGCTGCTTGTCGGATTTTTGATTTGTAAGCCATAAGCATACTCCTTTGCTATTGACAAATTTACATATCCAGCTTTACCTTTGCAAATTTATTGGACATGAATATTTAAATTTATTGATCGAAAAGTATCCGGAACTCGGGCATGTCCATGGGAATCGTTTTGTTTCATCCGTATCTCTATGTATTGTCCTTGCAAAGTTGGGATTTACCGGAATCAATGTGTTAATTATCCTTCCGGGAAGCACACCACCACGCAAGGAGAGGCGAAGGAGGCAATGACGTTATCGCTGTACGATTGGGCCCTGGTGGCCGCTTACCTCGGCGTTCTTTTCTACTTGGGACTCCGAGGTTCTGCCCGTTCGCGCACTACCGTCAGTTCTTTTTTACTCGGAGGACGTACCCTCACGCTTCCCTTGTTCATCGCTTCGCTCGTTTCCACGTGGTACGGGGGAGTGCTCGGTGTCGGTGAGTATTCCTACCGCTTCGGCCTGTCGAATATCATCGTGTTCGGTGTGCCGTACTACGTATTTGCCATCGTCTTTGCGATCTTTTTCGCGAAGAAAGTGCGAAACTCCAACCTCGTTTCCATTCCCGACAAGTTGTATGAAACCTACGATCTCAAGAGCGGGATCACGGGATCGATCCTGGCCTGGTTCGTCAGTTCGCCCGCGCCCTACTTCCTGATGCTGGCGGTGTTGATCCAGGTGGTCACGGGCTGGGCGCTGGTATGGGCGCTCCTGGCGGGAACCGGCGTAGTGCTCGTGTACGTGTCGTGGGGAGGATTCCGGGCAGTGGTGAAAACGGACATGCTCCAGTTTCTGCTCATGTTCGCAGGATTTATCCTGATATTGGTGTACGCCGCAAACGAGTACGGAGGACTGGCGCGGCTTTTCGACGCACTTCCCGCCACCCACAAGACGTGGACCGGCGGCAGGTCCGTGCAGTACGTCGTCGTCTGGTTTTTTATCGCTCTTTGGACGCTGGTAGCCCCGCCGTTTCACCAGTTCACCTATTCCGCGAAGAACGCGAAGACGGCCCGGTGGGGAATCGTGCTCTCGGTCCTGTTCTGGATGGTGTTCGACGCCATTACCACCCTCGCCGGCCTGTACGCGCGCGTGCTCGTTCCCGATCTCTCGGCCCCGGCAATGGCCTACCCGGCCCTGGCGGAGGCCGTCCTTCCCGAGGTCGCGAAGGGGATATTCTATCTCGGGATGCTGGCCACGGTCATGTCCACCACTGATGCCTTCACCCTGATCAGCGCCATGACGTTGGGACGGGACATCGTGGGCAAAGTACGGCGGGTCACGTCCGAGCGACTCCTGAATCGCTATACTCAGGCGGGGGCGGTCGTTACCGGCATCGTGTCCGTGGGAGCCGTTCTCCTGGTGCCGTCCATCGTGAACCTGTGGTACGTCCTGGGCACGGTATTCATCCCGGGACTGCTTCTGCCCCTGCTGACCGCATACTACCCGCGCTGGAAACTCTCATCCCGCTGGACGTTTCTCGCCATGATCCTTGGTTCGGGTGTGTCACTTTTCGCGTTCATCATCGGTGTAATCCGGGGGTCGATGGATAATCCCGCGTACCCGCTCGGCATTGAACCCATGTATCACGGGCTGGCGCTTACTGTCGGCATCTATGTCGCACGGCATGGAAAACGCATGGAAGAAAATGCGGGCGGCCGGTAAAATGCGGGCGGCCGGTAAGTT
>JAJRXL010000316.1 GCA_024276335.1 Bacteroidota bacterium | reverse complement strand
TTTCCTTCTCACATCGTCAATAACATCCTGCACCGTTTGATCGCCTTCGGGATCGTAATCGGCATGAAGGAGAAAATCCATCAGGCCGAACTCGAGCTGGCGCGCCATGGCCAGGGCGCTGTTGAAATAGCGGGAATCCACGAGTCGGTGCAGCAGGTCGTGGGGCATCGGCTCGTTGGTGTCGTAATGCCTGGCAAAGATGGCAAGAGATTCCGGCGACCATGCCCAGTTCTCGAAAAACTGGCTGGGGAGCTCGATGGCATCCCACGGCACGCCGTTCATACCAGACACGTGCAACTCGTCGATCCTGGTAAGGAGGTGATGGAGGCCGTGTCCGAACTCGTGGAACAGCGTAACGACTTCACGGTGGGTGAAAAGCGCGGGCTTGCCGCCCGAGGGCGGAGCGAAATTGCAGACGAGATTTGCGGCGGGAACCTGCATCCGGCCGTTGCGCCGCATCCGATGCAGCACTTCCGACATCCAAGCGCCGCTGCGCTTGTTCGGACGCGCGTAAAGATCAAGGAAAAATCGCCCCCGGATTGTGCCGTCCTCGTCTCGAATTTCGAAAAAGCGGACGTCGGGGTGCCACGTGTCCGCCGCGCTTTCACGGATATCCAGCCCATACAAGCGGCGGACGACTTCAAATAACCCGCGGAGCACCCGGTCTTCGGGGAAATATGGTTTCACGTCCTCGTCGGTAAAATGAAACCGGTGGCGCTTGAGTTCCTCCGCCGCGAAGTTGACATCCCAGGCTTCCAGTTTTTCCAGGCCCAGTTTTGTTGCAGCGAACCGGCTGAGATCATCGAATTCACGTTGGGCCACGGCACGCGAGCGATCGAGTAGATCGTAAAGAAAGTTCTTGACGTCATCTACCCTGTGCACCATCTTTCGGGCAAGAGAGAGCTCGGCGTAATTCCGGTAGCCTAAGAGTTGTGCCTCTTCCTTGCGCAGCCGGAGGATATTCTCGATGATTTTCGTGTTGTCAAGTTCGCCTTTCGTCGCTCTCGTCACGTATGCTTCGTACAGCTCCCGGCGAATGTCCCGGTTCCGGCAGTACGTGATCATGGGTACGTAGCTTGGCTCTTCCAGTGTCACTTTCCAGCATGTCTCGCCGTGCCCGTCTTTGACCGCCCGTTCACGGACGGCGGTGACGATGCTCTCCGGAACACCGTCGAGGTCCTCCTGTCTCGTAATGATCAATTCCCAACTGTTGGTGGAATCGAGAACGTTTTCCGTGAACCTGGTGGAAAGCAAACCCAGCTCTTGGCGCAAGGACTTCAAGCGTTTCTGCTTCTCCTCGTCGAGGTGTACGCCGGCCAACTTGAAATCGCGGAGCTCGAGTTCGATCGAACGGCGCCGCGCCGTGGGCAGGTTCGGGAAATCATCGCTGGCGGCAATGGTCTCGACGGCGGCATACAGGCCCTTATGCTGCCCCCTTTCGTTGTTCCACGCAATAAGAAGGGGAATGCAGGCATTGTATTCCTTGCGAAGAGCCTCCGAGTTCATGACCGCGTTGAGGTGCTCCACCGGCGCCCATACCCTGTTCATGCGCTCCTCGATAATGTTCAGGGGAACGATGAAACTGTCGTAGGAAATTTCGCTCCCGGAAGCGAGGAGGTCCTCGACGCGATGCCGTGTTTCGGCCAGGGCCTGTTGCACGGCGGGCTGGACGTGTCCCGGCCTGATCCGGGAATATTGCGGGAGATCGGTCGAATTGAGGAGAGGGTTATCGTTCATTTACCAGGCTTTTCAAAATGGACGTGCGTTTCAAGATCATCTCATCGTTGTTTGCGTAATGCCCTGTCTTCATTGTGCCGCACCACGTGATAGTCGTTCTCGTGGAGGATAACCGCCGATGTCCTCTTCCGTGCGACCGGGTTCAGAAATCGTAGCTCGTATCGATGTCCCGTGGAATCGCGCGCAGGGCGTGGATGACGCCCTCGATTTCGTCGTTCATGACACCGTACCGGTCGAGGAGCTTTCCTGCGCGGTCATAGTCGCCCTCGGCTTCGATGGTCAAGAGCTCACGCGCGAGGTCGGCCAGGGCGTCGAAAAAGGAAGCGCGGTCGAGCGTGTACTTATTGTTGTCGGTGCGCTGGATTGCGCCTTTTTCCCGCAGGAAATTGAGCTGGACGAGATTGGCTTTCCCGTGCGCTTCCTCCGCTCCGAAGCGAAGCGACCTGAAAAGTCCCGCCACGTACG
>JAJRXL010000315.1 GCA_024276335.1 Bacteroidota bacterium | reverse complement strand
TACTCGACGAAAACACACACGGGGGAATTACGGCACCTGGTGATCCGGGAAGGCAAGAATACCGGGCAGCGCATGGTGTACCTGGTCACTTCCCCCCTGGATGCGGCCGTCGTCGACGGGTACGCACGCGAGCTGGTGGCCGCGGTGCCGGACATCACCACCGTTGTGCACGGCGTCACCACGCGTAAATCCATGGTGGCCCAGACGGACGAAAACCGCGTCCTACACGGCCCCGGGATCATCGAGGAAACGCTGGGAGGGTGCCGGTACGAGATTTCGCCGTCCTCGTTTTTCCAGAGTAACACCCGCCAGGCAGAACGGCTCTACGAGGTTGCCCGGGCGTACGCCGGGGTGAAAGAAAACACGCTCGTCTGGGACCTGTACTGCGGGATCGGCACGATTGCCCTGTTTTTCGCTCCCCGCGTCGGGCGCGTGGTCGGCGTCGAGCTCAATCCCGGTGCCGTGGAGGATGCGCAACGGAATGCCGCGAGAAACGGGATTTTGAACTGCGAGTTTATTGCCTCGGATATTGTCGAGTTCCTCGTTCAATCCACGGCCGTTCCCGACGTCGTGGTAATCGATCCGCCCAGGTCGGGGTTGCATCCCAAGGTCGTGAAGGGCCTGGGAGCCTTGCCGGTATCACGGTTGGTGTACGTGAGCTGCAATCCCGTGACCTGCGCGCGCGACGTGAAGATGCTGTCCGAGTTCGGTTACAGGGTGGAGCAGGTGCAGCCGGTGGACATGTTTCCTCACACCTATCACATCGAATGTGTTGTCAAATTGCGGAGGGACAAACCATGAAGGAGCCGTTCATTCTTGGCATCGCCGGAGGAACCGGCTCGGGAAAGACCACCCTTGCCAGGAATATCCTTGCCGCCCTGCCCGTGAATTCGGCGGAGATTATCTCGCACGATTTCTATTACCGCGACATCCGGACCTTGCCCGATCCTGACCCGGCCCACGTGAACTTTGACCACCCCGACGCTCTCGAAACCAGCCTCTTCATCCGTCACCTCGATCAGTTGAAAAGCGGTCGGGCGGTGGATGTGCCCCAGTACGATTTCGCAACCCATACGCGCAAGGCCGAAACATGGCGCGTGGAACCGCGGCCGGTCATCATCGTCGAGGGTATCCTGATTTTTGCGGACGACGAGCTTTGCCGAAAGTTCGACGCGCGGGTTTTCGTCCAAGCCGATCCGGACGTGCGGTTGTTGCGACGGATCGCGCGGGACGTGGAAAAACGGGGACGCTCCATTACCTCGGTACGCGAGCAATACCTGTCCACCGTACTTCCCATGCACCGGAAATACGTCGAACCTTCAGAAGCGAAAGCAGACGTTGTCATCCCGCAGGGCGGGCACAACAAGGTGGCGGTGGATATGCTGGTCAGCTACCTGTGCTTAGTTGCTGGTCTCGATACATAGGTGGTTTCAAGAAAACGGTTTCTGCCGCGATGACTTCTTTTGCTCCGCCCTTCCTCGGAAGGGGCCACTGCGTGGCGACTTTGCTTAGGGCTCCGCCCGTCCTGAAGGTTTTTCCGCCACGATGGCTCCGTAACCCATCCATTTATTCCCCTTGTGACGGGTGTACACGTCCACTTCGTGCTTGTACTTCGACAGGATTTTCTTCATTTCCCCGGAGGAATACTCGGGGTTCTTGCGAACGTCGCGGACAGCTGTGATATGCCGGGAATAGAACGCGGCCAGCGCGTGCGTCTCGTCCGCGACCGTGCGGAGCACCAAACCGCTCCCGCGCACAATATCGACGGCTTCTTCCAGCGTGTGAATCGGCCGTTCGACGGTTTCCCACACGTCCTTCACGTAGGTTGGGACGGGGCGTTGGAGCCACACGGCATCCAGGAGATAGAGGAGACCGCCGTTCCGCAGCAACGACCGGGCGAGATCGAGTAGTCGGGGCAGGGGAATCCGTGCCTGGAGCCCCTCGGCGATTATGCCGGAAAAGGAGTGCGGGGGAAGGTCGAGTGAGTCGAGATCCATGAAACGGAATTTCAGCGATCCCTTGAGTTTCGCCTGCTGCTGGAAGAATCGTGCCGCCATCAGGGCCTCGGCGTCGTCGTCCACTCCGAGAACGGCGACGGGATGCTTCGATGCCAGAGCGATGGCAGTGGTTCCTTCGCGGCAACCGAGAACCAGCAACGACGGTCGAGCCTTTTCCCCACCCGCTTCCGCGTGTTCCCGTCCGGCGGGTGGCGGGAATTTCGACAAGTACTTCAGCGCCAGTCGCGCTCCCCCGGGGACGGTGGGGAAGTCTATGGGTGCGGATTGATCGTTCATGGCTCCCAGCCTGTTGCTGAATAACGGGGGAGTATCCTGGTCGTGATCAATTGGAGCAGCGACGTCATTGTCCGGGAGCGGTGATCAGGGATTCGGACAGGAAGCGGCGGATGGAGGTAACGCTGCCGAGCCATCCCAGGAAACCGCCGAGAAAGATCAGTTCCAGGTAGAAGAGGAGCACCGGCCGCAGCTCGAGGTGGAGATCGGTGAGAATGGGCTCCAGGAAATACACGAAAATGAACTCGATGAGAGCCGAAGCGATGATGCCCCCCAAGACACCGTGCAGGATTCCCTCGATGAGGAACGGCCTTCGAATGAACGAGCGGGTGGCGCCGACCAGCTTCATCGTCCGGATGATTTCGCGCCGGGCGTAGATGGTGAGGCGGATCGTGTTCGCCACCAGGATGACGGCACACAGGGCCAGCACGATCCCGATCACAAGGGTGAAAGTCTTCCACGTCGAGAGGCGGTTCCCCAGCAATTCGATGTATTCTTTCCGGTACACGATGCTCTCAACGCCGGAAATACGGGAAATGGCGCGAGTCAGGACGGCCACGCTGTCCGGGTTCAGGTATTCCTGGTCTAGTCGCACCTTGTAGCTGGGCGGAAGTGGGTTTTCCGGCAGCAGGTCCGTAAAGGATTCACCGAACTCCTCCGCGAAAATCTTGAGCGCCCTTTCCTTGGAAACGAATTCCACCGAGCCCACGCCGGGGATCCGCACGAGCGTCTGCCCGATCTTCTCGGCCGTGATCTTTCCCACGTCTTCGCGAAGGAAGACTTCCATCTCGACACCCGCCTTGATCATGTCCATGAGATTGTTGAAACTCTGCGTGACGAGGTAGAAAATGCCGAGCAGGAGCAGCGAGATGCTGACCGTGAAAATGGTGATCAGGCTGTTGGTCCGCGTGCGCCAGAAACCGGCCAGGCTTTCGTTGAGGACGTAGGAAAAACTCATATTTCGTGTTCGCGCTCCATGCGATAGAAATTCCATGAAACATAGTCAAGTCGCCAGGGAGAATCAAATACCATGAATGCTGTCCGCGGTATTTTGTATTTTACCCGGGCGTCGAGTGACATTTTTGTTGCACGGTAGGAACAAGCATCGGCGCCAGTCTCCAGGTTTGAATATCAAGGATGAAATACTACTTTAGCTTGATATGATCCATTATCACATCAACGAACAGGGAACCTGGTTACACGTACCGGAAGACAGTGACAGGGGAATAATATGACCCGGCATTCATGGGATCTGGATCGAGTCAGCGCCGCCCTGCAAAAAAGCTTCGAGGATGTGTACGACCTCAGCGTTTTCTCCCTGAAGTTCTTCACGTCGGTATTCAGGCCGCCGTTCGAACTGCCGGAGGTGCGTAAGCATCTTGACGACCTGGGTTCCAAGTCCCTTCCCCTGGTGAGCATGGTGGGATTCATCATGGGATTGATCCTTGCCATGCAGACCCGTCCAACTCTGGATCGATTCGGGGCTGGGAGCTATCTCCCGGCCATGATCGCGTTGTCCATCGTCAGGGAGCTGGGGCCGGTGATCACCGCTCTTATCGTGGCAGGGCGCGTCAGCTCCGGGATCGCTGCCGAAATCGGGTCGATGCGTGTTACCGAACAAATCGATGCGCTGGAAGTCAACGCGGTCGATCCGTACAAGTACCTCGTTGTCACGCGGGTGGCAGCGTGTATTATCATGATGCCGCTCATTACCGCCTACGTGGATTTCCTGGCCATCCTGGGAGGATACGTGGCGGAAACGATCACGTACACGTCCAGTTTCCAACTCTATTTTACAGATGTTATTAATTCGCTGACATTCTTCGACATTATCCCGGGGGTGGCGAAAACAGCAGTCTTCGGGTTCATCATTGGTATCGTCGGTTCGTACCAGGGGTTTACGGCGGATTCGGGGACGCGCGGTGTCGGGCGGGCCGCAACCGCCGCCGTGGTGTACGCTTCGCTGCACATCATTTTCGTGGACATGATCCTCGTCCGCTTGACCCTATACATATTCGGATGAGCGCAACGTCATGATTGACATCAAGGACATATTCGTTCGATTCGAAGACCACGTGGTCTTGAGCGGTGTGTCGCTGCACGTTCCCAAGGGGTCCGCCGTAGTTATCCTGGGGCGCAGCGGCGTGGGGAAGAGCGTGTTGCTGAAGAGTATCGTTGGATTGCTGACACCGCAGAGGGGCAGCATCCGGGTGATGGGGCAGGAAGTGATCGGGATGAAACCATCACAGCTCAACAAGCTGCGGAAGCACTTCGGGTACGTCTTCCAGTACTCGGCGTTGTTCGATTCGATGACCGTGCGGGAGAATCTTGAATTCCCGCTGCGAAGACATGCATACCTGAGTGAAGAAGGAATCACGGCCCGGGTAGAAGAACAATTAAAGCTGGTTGACCTCGTGGATGCCATCGACAAAATGCCCAGCGAACTCAGCGGGGGCATGAAAAAACGGGTAGGCCTGGCCCGTGCCATCATTACCCGGCCGGACATTGTTCTGTACGATGAACCGACGGCGGGCCTGGACCCCGTCACCGCCCGTGAAATCAGCAAGCTCATCCGCTAGCTGGAGCGTCGTTTCGGAACAACATCGATTACCGTGACGCATGATCTCGAATGCGCCCGCATCGTTGCCAATCGTATTTGTATTTTGCACGACCGGCGAATTGTCGACGAGGGCACATTCGACGAAATGCTGAGAAGTGAGTATCCATTGACACGAGCCTTTTTTCAACCTGAGATAGTATGAAACCATCGCATTCCAAATTCCGTGTCGGCCTTTTGATCGTTCTTGGTGTCGTGGCCATAACCTTGGCAATATTCTTCGTCGGGGAGAAGAGCAAGCTGTTCAGCTCCGCATTTTTCGTGCGTGTGAACTTCACCTCCGTGGAGGGCGTCAAACCGGGCACGTTAGTGTATCTCTCCGGTTACAGTGTCGGCACCGTGTCCGACATCAGCCTGGTGCGGGGCGACTCGGTTCGCCTGACCCTGCGCTTGGAAGAACGCATCCGGCCTTTCATCAAGCGCGATTCGCACGCCCGCATCGACCAGGAAGGACTGGTCGGGAACAAGGTCATTAGTCTCTTTACCGGCAGCGCCGCGTCCCAGCCCGTCAACGATTACGATTTCATCATCGGCATCCAGCCGTACAGCCTGGCGGACCTCACCGCTGACGCGCGCACCCTGGTGGATACCACGAAATTTATCGCGGGACAGGTCAAGGATATTTTCGTCGACGTGAACAAGGGGGTGGGCACGCTTGGACTGCTCTTGAAGGACGATGCGGTGTACAGGAACTTCGAAAGTATTACCACGAGGACCGATACCACGCTGGCCCTGGTCAATAAGCAGCTCCTGGGGTTGTCCGCCATCATGGAAGACCTCACGCAGGCCGTGTACCGGCTCGTGCTGCGGTCGGATTCAACGGTCATGCGCGCAAACGAGGCGACCCGCCAGGTGGAAATGTTCGTGCGCAAGATGAACGAGGGACAGGGAACCCTGGGCGCGCTCATCACCGACCGTTCCATGTACGATTCGCTGAACGCCCTCCTGGGGGATCTCCAGGCGGTTTCGCACGACGCCAGCAATGCCGCCGACCAGATATCGAAGGCCGTGTATGCTATGCGGACACACTGGCTCCTGGGACGGGTTTTCGGACCGCTGGAGAAAGTGGAGAAGGAGCCGCCCGCTTCTTCATTGGATCAACAGTGGAAAGAACTGCGACGGCGGGAGCGCCGGTTGCAACGCGTAATGGAATTGCTTCGCCAAAAAGGCTTGGTCAACCCCGACAGTCTGAACATGGAACGGGAGCCCTGATGCGCATTGTCATTCCCTGCCACTTCGTCCTCGATGAAATTCATGCCGCCGATGGCAGCGTGACCTGGAGTTACGGCGGAGCGTTTTTTCCCGTGTCCGTATTCTCCGCGCTCTCGCGGGACAACGTTGAGATTATTCCTGTTTTTCCCGTAGGCGAGGACATTTACGACGAGCTCGTGGCGAGACTCGAGCGGCTCCCGGGAGTGAGAACGGACGGCGTGTACCGCGTCACCATGCCAACGACACGAGTCAAGCTTTTCTTCGACAGCGCGACGCACTATAACACGTGCCTCGTTCGTCACCTGCCCCCTATTCCCTACGAACGCATTGGGGATTTTCTTCCCGCGGACCTCGTTTATCTCAACGCCATGACCGCCGCCGACATCACCCTGGAGACGGCGGAGCGTTTGCGAGGCAACGGCGCGCGTGTGTACCACGATGTTCACATGCTTGCGTATGCAGTCGTGGATAACGGACGGCGCGTCCTCCGGCCGCAGCCAGAATGGCAGCGATGGTGCGCCGCCGCCGATGTCATCCAGATGAACGAGCAGGAGGCGTCGGTCTTTACGGGAAAGAACAAGTCGCTGCGGGAAGTCGCTGCGGATGTACTTGGTGCGGGAGCGGGAATCGCGGTGTTCACGCGGGGCGCGCGGGGCGCGCTGATAGCGGATGGAAAGGGTTTGCGCGAGGTTCCGGTGGAGCCGGTCGGCACGGTACGGGACACGACGGGGTGTGGAGATGCCTTCGGCGCCGGGTTCATCCTGTCGCTGCTTCGTGGTCGTTCCATCGAAGAGGCGGCACGGAACGCTACCTCCGTAGCGGCAAGGGTTGCGACATTGTCCGGATCCGAGGGCATTGAGATGCTTCGCCGGTCTTTTGATGAGGCGCTGCCATGAAGAAAGTGCTGATCACGGGAGCACACGGTTTGCTGGGACAGAAAATCAGCCTCATCCTGGCCCGTGAATCTGCCGCGGAAATCCTCATGACGGATATCCAGCGCTCCACGCCGTTCGATGTGCCCCGTTTCGATTACCACCAGCTCGATGTCACCCGGCTTGGCGACGTGAAAAGCCTCATCGCTTCCTATCGACCGGACGTCATTATCAATACCGCGGCCAAGACCGATGTCGATGACTGCGAAATACAACGCCAGGAAGCGTGGCGCGTGAACGTGGATAGCGTCAAGCACCTGGTTATCGCCGTCCGCCGGCTGGAACAATGCCGCATCATTCATGTTTCCACCGACTACGTGTTCAGCGGAGAGGAGGGCATGTACTCCGAGGATTCCAGGCCCAACCCGGTGAATTACTACGGCAAGTCCAAGCTCGCGGCCGAGAACGTCTTGCGGACCGGCGGTGTGGATCACCTCATCGTCCGTACCCAGCTCTTGTACGGAACGGGGGTCAATATCAGGAAGAACTTCGTCCTCTGGACGCTGGCAATGCTGAAACAAGGCAAGCCGTTCGGCGTGGTCGACGATCAGGTCGGTAATCCCACCCTCGTGGACGATCTCGCTTTCGCCATACTCAAACTTGCCGAGACTTCGACTTCGGGATTGTATCACGTGGCGGGCAGTGAAGCGGTGAGCCGGTACCAATGGGCGCGGGCCATCGCCATGGTGTTCGGTCTCGACCCGGGTGTCATCTATCCCATCAAGACCGCCGAACTGAACCAGTTGGCGCGACGACCGATGAACAGCACGTTCGTGACATTGAAGTTCGAGTCGGAGTTCGGGTTTAGTCTTTCGAACATTCAGAAAGGGCTCGAGCGCTTTCGCTCCCAGTTGCAACAGGGGGCAAGGCTTTTCCAGATGTTGAACCGAAGCAATTGAAACGGGAACACGCGCATGATCGATATTAAACTGATCCGGGAGCAACCGGAGAAAGTCAAACGGGGCATCGCCTTGAAAAACGAACCGGACCACGTGGACGAGGTCGTGCGGCTCGACCGGGAACGACGCGAGCTCATCAGCCGCGCCGACGGGCTCAAGGCGCAGCGGAACGCGGTTTCCGAGGAAATCGGGCGGTTGAAAAAAGAAGGGCAACCGTCGGAAGACAGGATTGCCGAGATGAAAGAAGTCTCGAACACGATAAAAGAGCTCGACGCCAGGATACGCGAGATCGAACAGGAAACGCGCGAAGCTCTTCTGCGCATTCCCAATCTTCCGCACGAGAGCGTCCCGGAGGGGACGGACCCCGAAGACAACCTGGAGGTCCGTCGCTGGATTCCCGGGGGAATTCCGGGCCTGGGCAGCGAGGCCGCGTTTCCTTACCTCGATCACGTGGAACTGGGTAAGCGCCTTGGTATTCTTGACTTCGAGCGGGGCGCGAAAATCACGGGCAGCGGTTTTCCCGTGTACATGGGCAAGGGAGCGGCCCTGGAGCGCGCGTTGATAAACTTCATGCTCGATGTTCACACCGGTAAAAATGGATACCGCGAAGTATTCCCCCCCTTCCTGGTTAACGAGGCCTCGATGATTGGCACCGGCCAGCTTCCGAAAATGGCGGAAGACATGTACAAGTGCGAAGGCGAAGACTTGTACTTGGTTCCCACTGCCGAAGTGCCCTTGACCAACCTGTACCGGAACGAAATGCTTGGAGTCGAGGACCTGCCCGTTTCGCTCTGCGGCTATTCCGCCTGCTTCCGTCGTGAAGCAGGTTCCTACGGGAAAGAAACGAAGGGATTCCTTCGCGTGCACCAGTTCAACAAGGTAGAGTTGGTCAAGTTCGTCCTTCCAGAGGATTCCTACGAAGCCCTGGAACAGATTACCGGTCACGCGGAGGGGGTGATGCGGGCATTGAACATCCCGTACCGAGTGATGCTGTTGTGCTCGGGCGATACGAGTTTTGCTTCCGCCAAGACATACGATCTCGAAGCGTGGGCCGCCGGTGAGCAGCGTTGGCTGGAAGTGTCGTCGTGTAGCAATTTTGAAGACTTCCAGGCGCGGCGGGCGAGTATTCGGTTCAAGAGGGAGCCGAAGGCGAAACCGGAATTCGTTCATACGCTGAACGGTTCCGGCCTGGCGACCTCGCGGTTGATGGTCGCGTTGCTGGAAAACAACCAGACGGCCGACGGCCGTGTCGTCGTGCCTGAACCCCTGAGAAAATACACCGGCTTTGACCGGATAGAGCCGATAAACCTGTGATGCAGGTGTTGACGATAGATCTTTGGAACACGCTGGTGGACAGCAGCAACGGTGATGAGCGGCGTTGCATTCGGTTCGAGGCCCTTCGCAATGCCGTGCGTAAGCTGGGCGCAACCCGCACCGAGGAAGAACTACGCGATGCGTACATCGCGGGGCAGGAGGCTTTTCTCGATGTCTGGCGCAACGAGCATCGTACGTTGACGACGTCGGAAATCATAGCGAATATCTGGAAACGGTTGAACATCGAGGCGCCGGAGGAAATCCACAACGAAGTTGTCAGGGCGTTCGCGGAGAGCATTCTCCATGCCCCGCCGCGCCTCCTGGACGGCGTTGCGGAAGTCCTTCCTCTCCTGGCGGAGGTTAACCGCCTCGCCTTGATTTCCGACACGGCGTTCTCGCCGGGCATCGTGCTCCGGCAGGTCCTGGACCGGTTGGATATCGCCGGCTTCTTTACCGCGATGATTTTTTCCGACGAAGCAGGAGTCTCGAAGCCGCGGCCGGAAATCTTTCAAAAGGCCCTCCAGGCGGTGGACGGCGATGCGGAAGATTGCATTCATATCGGCGACATCGAGCGCACGGACATTATCGGCGCCAAGAAGCTCGGCTTCAAGGCGATCCTGTACACGGGCGATCCCGCTACGCAACTGATCGAACCGCGCCAGGAACAGACCGCCGCCGATGCCGTTCTGCATAGTTGGTATGAAGCGCCCGCGGTTATCCGCCGTTTACGGGGTGACGGACGGGCATGAAATTCTTCGAACGTCTCGTAGCCCTGAGCGTCGTCAAAGGGCGCATGGTTGCCATACAGCGATGAAAATTTTCGAACGGTTGAACAGTTATCGCCAGCTCTCCTCCCTTGCGCCGTACTTCAGGAAGCACCGCAAGCAATTCATCCTCGGTATTGTGTTTATCCTTCTTTCCACCGTCTTCGAAGTGTTTGTTCCCCAGTTTATCCGCCAGGCCATTGACGGGATCGAGACCGGCATCTCCACCGGTGGGCTCGCATTCCTGGCGTTGTTGATCGTCGGGACCGCCGCTGTCAGTGGGTTCTTTCTTTTCCTGACGCGCCAGACCATCATCGTGGCTTCGCGCGAAGTGGAGTACGACCTGCGCAATGATTTCTACAACCACGTCCAGCGGCTCTCCATCAGGTTCTTCCATCACCATCCCACGGGCGAAATCATGGCGTATGCTTCCAACGACATCAACGCCGTGCGCATGTTCGCGGGGCCCGCCGTGATGTATTCCGCCAACACGATCTTTACGTTTGTTATCACGTTGGGCATCATGCTGGTCATCAATCCTGGCTTGACTCTTCTGGCGCTTGCGCCCATGCCCGCGGTTTCTTTCCTCGTGTACCGCCTGGGCAAAATCATACACGATCGTTTTGAGGATATCCAGTCGCACTACGCCCTCCTGACATCGCGCGCACAGGAAAACCTTTCCGGCATCCGGGTGGTCAAGGCGTACGTGCGTGAATCGTTCGAGATCGGGACGTTCCGCGACCTAAGCTTGGCGTACCTGAAAAAGAACCTTCGCCTGGCCCGTGTGCAGGTGTTCATGATGCCCGCCCTGAGCTTCCTGGTGGGGCTCTCCATTGTCATCGTTTTATGGTACGGGGGGACACTGGTCATCGATGGAGACCTCACGCTCGGAGCCCTGACCCAGATTATTATCTACGTCGGAATGCTTATCTGGCCCATGATCGCCGTCGGGTGGGTCATCAACCTCGTCCAGCGGGCGGCGGCGTCCATGGGAAGGATCCAGAGCATTTTCAAGGAGCGGCCGGAAATCTCCGACGACGAACAGACGGATCACTCCATCACGAAACTTGATGGCAAGATCGAATTCGATGACATGTGCTTTCGGTATACCGAACGTTCTCCATGGATATTGCGTCACATTAGCCTGGATATTCCTTCCTCGTCTTCGCTTGCCATCGTTGGCCAGACCGGCGCGGGCAAGACGACGCTGGTCAATCTCATCCCCCGACTTTACGACGCCACTGAGGGTGTCATCCGCGTGGGCGGGTTCGACGTGCGAAAAATCCCATTACATACGCTGCGGGATCACATCGGCTACGTGACGCAAGAGACGTTCCTGTTTTCCGACACGATTTTCAGGAACATCGCCTTTGGCGTGGATCACCCGTCGCGGGAAGAGGTGGAATACGCCGCCCGCGTCGCCGCCATCCATGATTCCATCATGGAGTTTCCGAAGGGATACGATACCTTTGTCGGGGAACGGGGAATCACGTTATCGGGGGGACAAAAGCAGCGCATCAGTATCGCGAGGGCCGTATTGCGAAAGCCTGCTATTCTCATTCTCGACGACGCGTTGTCCGCTGTTGACACTCATACCGAGGAGAAAATTTTACATCAACTCCACGAGGTCATGCGGGACAGGACCAGTATCATCATTAGTCACCGCGTCTCCACCGTGAAACATGCCGATCACATTATCGTCCTGTCGGACGGGGAGATCGCCGAGCACGGCACCCACGACGAACTTCTTGAACTCGGCGGAAAGTACGCGGAGTTGCATTACAAGCAGCTCCTGGCGGACGAACTTGAAAGTATGTAACCGCGAGGATTGCCAGTGACCGTACCGTTATCATCGACCCGGGAAATTGCCCGCTTGCTCAGCGAACGGAACTCGTTCCTGTTGACCACGCACGTCAACCCTGACGGCGACGGCCTCGGGTGCGAGTACGGCTTGTACCACGTTCTTCGCCGGCTCGGGAAAAAAGTCCGCGTCGTCAACGCGGCTAGCCTGCCGGAGAATTACGCGTTTCTCGACGGCGACATCTTCGAAACCTACGACGGAGCGGCGCACGATGCGTGGATCATGTCGGCCGATGTCGTGCTGATCCTGGACACGAATGAAATCGACAGGATAGGCGATCTTGGGAAGATTGTCCGGGAATCCGGAGCCGTGAACGTTATCATCGATCACCACCCGCACCCCACCGCGATTGCCGACGTGTACTTCATCGACGATCAGGCGAGCTCGACCGGCGAACTGGTTTTTTCGATCCTCCGGGAGCTGATCGGGCAGGATTTTGGGTACGAAGCCGCTCTCGGGTTGTACACGGCCATCATGACGGACACCGGTTCGTTTCGATTCCCCCGTTCTACGCCCCGCGTGCACCGGATTGCCGCCGATCTCCTGGAGCACGGGGTTGATCCCGCGCGCGTGTACGAGGCCGTGTATGAGAGTTTCCCATTGCGGCGGGCGAAGTTGCTTGGGTTGATGCTCCGGGATATTGCTTCGATCGCCGACGACCGGGTGACAGTTGCGATAATAACACGCGACATGTTCAACGAGGCGGGAGCGGAGGAAGAGGATGTGGATGACATGGTGAATTACGGCCTGGCCATCGGGGGAGTGAAAATGACGATCCTTCTGGTCGAGCACAGCAAAGGCGTACGGATGAGTTTCCGTTCGCGTGGAGATATCCCGGTGAACGAGCTGGCAGCCAGGTTCGGCGGCGGCGGGCATCGCAATGCGGCGGGCGCTTTTGTCAGCGACACCGCGCTCGATGAAATACGAACCAGGCTGAAAGAGGAGTTGGAGGACTTCATCGCCGTTCATCTCGACGGGGAACGGGATGGATGACCGGGTGAATTATTTTTCAAATTCGTTTGCAATCTGTCGAACCATGATATATACTTTGTGAAAATCATGATTCGATGCCGTATAGCATAGCCCGTGAACCAGAATTGTGTTTGACAGCACATCCCCAAGAAGAGAACGTTTGCACGCCCGAAACGTGGGAAGGCTTTCATGGTGGGGTGTGGTATACGGATATCCGCATTGGATGTAACTTTGAAAAACCGAGGAGAAGCACATGGTAAAATGTACCGGCGCCTATGGCACTCCAGAACGGGTTCAAGCCGACGTGCATACGATTTTCCTGCCACAGGAAAATACCATCCAGAAAAAACAACTCGCCCCGCTGGAGAAAGCCCAGCGCGGCGTGCTCTCCGCCGCCATAGAAAACGGCGATTTTAGCGGCAAGACGGATGAGGTGCTCTACCTGTATGGCCAGGACGAGACCCGCCTCCTTATCGTGGGAGTGGGTGAAATTGGCAAGGTGAATTCCGAAGTCCTGCGGCGGGCGGCGGCGAAAGCAGTGAAGGTATGCCGTAAGCTGTCAGTACAGAAACTCGCCCTTTACATGCTGAGGGAAGACCTTCTGCCGAAAACGAAGGGGCTGAATTTTGCGACGGCGAGCCGTGCTCTTGTTGAAGGTGCCCTCCTGGGCCTTTACGAG